>JALFFZ010000042.1 GCA_022777585.1 Bacteroidales bacterium
ACCTCTATGTATCACTATGCATACAAAACGGTGCTGACCTCCTACGACTCATTGAGCTGTAACAGGCGCCACCACCAGGTATTGTTGCAAGTAAATCCCATTTCTTTTTCGTTTGCGGTGTGCAATTTAGAGATAGTTTTACAATAATCCAAGATTTTTTGAAAAAAGTTGATAACTTTGCCGCCCATGAAAACAGATTATACCTATATAAAGGCGGTTGTGTTCGACGCCGACGATACGCTCTGGAGCAATGAGCCACTTTTCCGCGACGCTGAGCAGGAATTCTATGATACTCTCGCCGATTTCGGGGAGAGGGACTGGCTCGCATCCGAACTCTTCAGGACCGAGATGTCCAATATGGCAGAACTCGGTTACGGGGCCAAGGCCTTCATCATCTCGATGGTGGAGACAGCGGTCAGAATCAGCGGCGGCAAGGTTGACGCAGCCAGGATACAGAAACTTGTGGACGCCGGGCGAAGGATCATGAGGAATCCTTCCACGCCATTGCCAGGGGTCGTGGAGACATTGACAAAACTCAGGGAATCAGGCAGATACAAAATGGTTCTCCTGACCAAGGGAGAACTTCTCGGCCAGGAGCTGAAAATTGACAGGTCGGGTCTGAGACCATATTTCGACCTGGTGGATATTGTCTCTGAGAAGGTTCCTGAGGTTTATTCGGATCTGTGTAACAGGCTGGGCGTCACTCCGTCCGGGCTTCTGATGGTGGGCAATTCCTTCAAATCCGACATTGACCCGGTCCTCAGAATAGGTGGCATGGGCATCTATATTCCTGCCGAACAGACCTGGCAGCATGAAATCGTGGATGAATATGAGCATCCGTCCCTTATGCGTGCCGATGATATCAGGACTGTGGCAGAGGTTCTGCTCTGAAATCAGTCTGCAGCACACCCGTCCTGTTCTGCAAGAGCCACCCTTAGCAGAGTGCGCTGAATGATGGCCTGAACCCCTCCCGGATGGCTCCGGCAAATATTGACATCACTTCCTCCATCGTGTAGCCGAAGAACCTTGTCCCGATATCTACCATGCAGTTCACTTCCTTGATATTCAGCTTGTTGTCGCTCATTACAAGGTCCACTACAAACCTGAAGAGAGCAGGCTTCATATCCGGTCTGAGGTTCAGGATTTCAGAAAGCGACCGGGTGAAGATTTCTACAGGATTTGCCTTTGCCACCTCGTCCAGAACGTCCTTCGGGAAGAGATGGAAAGAGGAAATGGTCTGGAGAATCTGCTCTACTTCCTGCTGCGACACGTTTCCGTCGGCATTGGCGATGATGAGGCCTGCGGCGGAGATGAAATATGGCAGTTTCATATCCACCTCCTCAGTCCTGATTCTTGCCATTGCGGATATCAGGCTGCTCATTATCCCGTCCAGTTCCTCCTGGGAGGAGGAGAATGCGAATGCTGCCAGAGCCTCCACCCTGAGGGCATCCAGAGGATGGTCGTGATTGCTGAGACTCAGCACATTGCCCTCGGTGACGTGCCGGAGTGTCTCCCGGTTGTGACGTATGAAGGCGTGTACGTCAATGTTCATTCCCTTCAGGTTCAGACCTGAATGCATCTTGAAGAATGCGGAAACGCAGGTCGCCAGATCTCCGACTGCGAGGAATCCGTACCTGTCCGCCACCAGTTCGCAGAGCTGCTGCCAGAAGTTCACCTTCAGCCTCATCAGAAGAGGGGACATCCCCTCCAGGTCAGGATAGACGAATCTTATGAGTTTGTTCAGCCTGTCGTTGCCGTCGATCTGATGCCCGAGTTCGTGACCTACCACGAATTTCAGCTCATCTTCGGACATCATCTCTATCAGTGCAGAGTTCAGGTCAATGATGAGAGGCCTGCCCTTGGTCGTGCCGAAATATGTGCAGGCATTGATCTGGGGAGAGTTGGTTATGTAGAATTCCACCTCCCTCTCAAATCCGAGATTCTGCCTCACTTCCTCGAGTACTGAATACAGGCGCGGCATCACCTCAGGCTCGATCCTGAGTTTGGTGACTGCAAGATGGGCCCTCATGGCAGAGTCGTCAAACTCCATCGCTCCGGTGTATTCCATCACCTGATCGATCACGTCCCCTTCCAGGGCATCGTGAATCTGGGCGGCAAGGGCCTTCTCCTGTTTCAGCTGCGGGTCGAATCTGTATCTCATTTCAGAGGGATGTTGAGGTCCTTGTAATTCCTGGTGGCCGCCACCTTGCCTTCCCCGTTGAAGTCATATACTGAGAATGAACCGTCAGCGTGGTGGACTATGCTGCTTCCGGCCTGTTTCCCGGCTCTGTATTCCCCGTATTCAACATCGCCGTTCTTGTAATAGTACACGCCGAAGCCTTCCCGGTCGTCATTCTTCCACATTCCGTTGTAGACATCCCCGTTGGAATAGTGATATATGCCGAGTCCGGACATCTTTCCATTCTCGAAACCGCCTTCGTACCAGCTGCCGCTCGGCCAGGTATATTTGCCCTGACCTGTCCTGGAGCCATTCTCGAAAACTCCTTCATACACGTCGCCACTGTCCCATACCATCCTTCCGAATCCGTGGTACTGTCCATCTTTCAGCGGCCCTTCGTAGTAGCCTCCGTTGAATGCCTTTCTGGTGACATTGGAGGCAGGATCAGGAGATGCCTCTCCCTTGAATATCCTGATTGCCTCCTCGAGACTCATTGAAGGGAAACTGCACCAGTTGCAGATGTTCTGCCAGAGCCTCACTTCCTCCTCAACGGCTTTTCCGTCAGCGCAGATGATTGTGCCCAGACAGGCGCAGACCTCTCTTTTCTGCTCATCGTCCATGTCGTCCAGAATCCTGCAGGCATCGAAAAATTTCATCGTGTCAATCTCTTCCAGCATTGTCTTGAGTTCGTCGCTGGTCACGCCGAACGCCTGGAGTTCAGTGGAAATGATCTGATATTCGCTTTCTGTTGCCTCGCCGTCGGCCTTGGCGATGTCAAAGGCCATTTTCACCATTGCGGTGAGCTGCTTGATTGAAAGGTTCATAATGAGTTTTTGTTTTGTTGTTGAAGTAATATGTATGGATCAGAGTCTGCTGTAGTCCGGAGAGAATGTATCCCCGTATTCCGGGTCGCCTTTCTCGAAACCTCTCTTCAGCCATCTCACGCGCTGTGCGGATGTACCGTGGTTGAATGAATCGGGAACCGCATAGCCCCTGGCCTGTTTCTGGAGATAGTCGTCGCCGATGCGGGAGGCTATTGCAATGCCTTCCTCGATGTCGCCGGGCTCAAGGGAATTGAACATCTCATTGTCGTGATGCGCCCAGACTCCGGCATAGAAGTCCGCCTGGAGTTCGAGCCTGACGCTGATCTTGTTGGATTCGGCCTGGGAAGAGGCCTGGCTCATCGCCGTGTGCGCCTGCCTCAGAGTGCCGAGAAGGTTCTGGACATGGTGTCCTACTTCGTGCGCGATGACGTATGCGTAGGCGAAATCGCCTGCAGTGCCAAATTCCTTTTTCATCGATGTGAAGAAAGACAGGTCCAGATAGACGGACTTGTCCGCAGAGCAGTAGAACGGGCCCGTGGAAGCTGTAGCTCCGCCGCATCCTGACTGGACGCTTCCGGAGAAGAGGACCAGTGTAGGGGGTTCGTAGCGCAGACCCATCTGCTTGAAAATGTCCGTCCATACATCCTCAGTGCCCGCCAGAATCTGCTTTGCAAAAGTTGCGAGTTCTTCTTCCTCTGCTGATGGAGTGTAGGTCTCCGTGTATCCGTCTCCGGTGCTGACCATATTGAGCACCTCAAGCGGATTTCCGCCCATGAGCAATGTTATCAGACCGATTACGATTACTCCTCCAATTCCGATTCCGGCGGCCTTGCCGCCTTTTCCGCGGATGTCCCTGACATTCCCGCTGACACGTCTTCCGTCAAGTTTCATTTGTTATTGATTGGTTTTTCCAAATGTATGAATTTGAACCAATATTTGCAAATAAATGCGTATATTCGCCTTCCTAAAACATATCATTATGGTAAAGCATATTATACTGTGGACGCTCAGGAGCGAGCTGTCCGAAGACGAGAAGAATAGTGTGAAGGCCGGAATCAAGGCTGGCCTGGAGTCCCTGAAAGGCGTAGTTCCGGGGCTGGTTGATGTGAATGTTGTCATTGACGGACGTCTCGCCTCGTCCAATGCCGATGTGATGCTGGACTGCACATTGGAGTCCGAGGAGGCTCTGAAGGCCTATGCCGTGCATCCTGCCCACGTCGCCGTCGCCGATTCGAAGGTTCGGCCATATACTGCAGTGCGCTCATGTCTGGACTTTGAAATCTGATCGTTGGACAGTTATGGATAGAAGAAAATTTCTGGAACTCTCCGCTGCCGGGCTGTTCCTGACAGGGCTTTCTCCTGAGATTCTTGCAATGCAGTCAGCCTCAAGGAGGGGAAGGCGCGGAAAGGATGAATCCTATTCCGTGGTAATGCTGGGGGATACGCATTATGATACTGCTCCCGAGAGCGTTTATCACGAGGGCTATACCATTGCCAATGCCGAACGGGAGGCGGCTCACCGCAAGGAGTTTGTCAGGGATGCCGAAATGTGGGAGAAATACTCTCCCAGGTTGCTGAAGAGGGCTGCCTGCCTTGTCGATGACAATACCAGACTGGTTTATCAGACCGGTGATATCATTCAGGGCGATACCGGAAACATCGGGACTCATCTCCGCATGCTGGACGATGCGTTCAAAAGGATAAAGTCGGAGTTCCCGGATATACCGCTTGTCACTGTAGCCGGGAATCACGATGTCCGGGCCAAGGACGACGCTTTCGCACGTGAGGCTTATCTGAATTATATGCCGGCCAGAATGTCCTCGGAACTTGGGGTGCAGGTCGATTCGTCTGATTTCTCTTTCCGCATCGGACCTGACGCCTTCGTTGTCATTGACTTCAACAAGCCTGATGATGAGAAAGTTGCAAGCCTCATAGCCGAGGCTTCGGATGCCAGATATATCTTCGTGCTGATCCATTGTACGGTTTTTCCGTACGACAGCACAAAGTATTTCCGGTGGTATTATCACGGCAAGGACAAGAATCCTGCAGCCCGTGACCGGATGAGACGTATATTGGCTGAAAACAATGCCATTGTGCTGTGCGGGCATACCCATACCACGGAGTTTCTGGACTGGTACGGGGATGGAGGGCGTATTACCCAGATGACGATGAACAGCGTCTGGCGTAATGATGCTACAGGCGTTTATGAGATTCAGTCCGAGGGCCCCGCACAATATGGCAGGAAGGCCTCCCAGCCTGTGTTTGACGAGTTCAGGTCTGGCCTTAAGGCATATTCCCGCTCCCTGGCCGCCGGCTCCTACAAAATGAACGTGAGCGACGGGGGAGTGACGGTGGATTTCTATCCTGGTGATTCGACCAGGCCGGCTCACAGGTTTGTGCTGAGATAAATGTGCAGGTGGCCCATTTGTAGATTATCTATAAAAATGCTATATTTGCAGGACATATTTGCCTCCATAGTCTAATGGATAGGATTTCAGATTCCGGTT
>JALFFZ010000141.1 GCA_022777585.1 Bacteroidales bacterium
TGAGTATCTTCGCAGCCGGATTTTTTATGGTCCGTTTATAACCATTGGAACAACTATTAAAGGTTACCATAATGTCAAACAACATCGATTTGAAACAAGGACTGAACATCCCGATTTCCGGGGCGGCGGTCCAGAAAACCAGAAAGACGGTGTCTCCTGACGTTATCGCTGTAAAACCTACTGATTTCAAGGGTCTTACACCAAGACTTCTGGTCAAGGAAGGCGATAAGGTTCTGGCCGGTTCACCGGTTCTGGCAGACAAGAAGAATCCTGAGATTCTTGTCACTTCACCTGTCAGCGGAACAGTATCCGAAGTAGTCAGAGGTGAGAAGAGAAAGTTGCTTGAAGTGAAAATCAAGGCTGACGGACAGCAGGAGTATGTGGACTTCGGTACACATAAAGCGTCCGACATGAGCGCGGACGAGGTGAAGGAACTTCTCCTCAAGAGCGGTCTGTGGGTAAGCCTTGTACAGAGGCCTTACGGCATTGTGGCGGATCCTTCCGCTGAGCCTAAGGCTATCTTCATTTCAGCATTCAGCACAGCCCCTCTTGCGGCAAGCCCCGAGTTTGCCCTCAAGGACGAATTCGACAATGTCCAGGCTGCAGTCAATGCGCTCGGCAAGCTCGCAAAGGGTGGTGTCCACGTCTCACTGAACATCGACAATTACTCGGGTTCACCTTTCCACAAGCTTGAGAACGTGATTCCGCACATTGTAAGCGGAAAACACCCTGCCGGCAACGTGGGAGTCCAGATCAGCCACATTTCTCCTATCATGAAGGGCGAGACTGTATGGACAGTGTCACTTCTTTCGCTTGCCGCAATCGGAAGGCTTCTCAACACCGGCAAGCTCAATCTTGCCAGGAAGGTCGCCATCACAGGTCCAAAGGCCATTGATCCGGCTTACGTAGATGCTCTTCCGGGCATTTCAATGAAGGACATTGCCGAGTTCTATGACAACTCCGCCAATGACATCCGCTTTATCAGCGGTGATGTCCTCACCGGAAAGAATATCGGTGCTGAGGGAAGCCTCGGATTCTTCGACAACCAGGTGACCCTCATCCACGAGGGTACCGAGCGCGAGCTTCTCGGATGGGCGAAGCCTTTCAGATTCGGCAAGTTCAGTTCAAGCCGCACTTATTTCTCCTGGCTCTGCTCCAGGAAGACATACGATATGGATACCAATGTAAACGGAGGCCCCCGCGCATTCGTGATGTCCGACGTATATTCCAAGGTGCTGCCTATGGACATTTTCCCTGTTTATCTCATCAAGGCCTGCCTCGCCGGCGACATCGACAAGATGGAGAAGTTCGGCATCTACGAGGTACTTCCCGAGGATCTCGCCCTCTGCGAGTACGTGGATCCTTCCAAGAATGACATCCAGGCCATCATCGAGAAGGGCATTGACCTGATGATCAAAGAAATGGCTTAATCACAAGGAAGTTATGGAAGAAAAGAATACAACACCACAGCCGGGCCTTTTCGAGAAGGGCGGCAAGTTATGGTTTCTTCACTCGACCATCGACGCGTTCGACACCTTCCTCCGTGTTCCGGGTACTGTAACACGCACCGGATCGCACGTAAGGGACGCGGTCGATCTGAAGAGAATAATGATTATCGTTGTGCTCGCCCTCGTTCCCGCAGCCCTCTTCGGAATGTGGAACGTAGGTTATCAGCACAGCCTCGCTACCGGAATTGAAAGCGGTCTCTTCGCCAATTTCTGGTACGGACTCCTGAAAGTACTCCCTCTCTATATCGTGGCTTATCTCGTAGGTCTCGGCATTGAGTTCGCCTCTGCCCAGATCCGCAACGAGGAGGTCAACGAGGGATATCTCGTTTCCGGAATGCTCATTCCGCTGATCGTGCCTGTCGACGTTCCGCTCTGGATGCTCGCCATCGCAGTGGCATTCGCAGTGCTCTTCGGCAAGGAAGTCTTCGGCGGTACCGGAATGAATTTCCTCAACCCGGCTCTCCTCTGCAGGGCTTTCCTCTTCTTCTCCTATCCGAGCAAGATGTCCGGATCGGAGGTGTGGATTTCCCTCAGGAACGGCGAAAGCCTCGTTGACGGCGTTACCGGAGCAACTCCTCTCGCATATGCCAATGAAGGCCTTGCAGCAGTGAACAACGCAGGATTCAGCGCATGGGATCTCTTCGCAGGTACCGTTCCGGGATCTGTAGGCGAGACATCCGTAATCGCAATCCTCATCGGAGCAGCCCTCCTCATCTGGACTGGCGTGGCCAGCTGGAAGATCATGATTTCTTCCGTCGGCGGTGCCCTTCTCGTGGGCTGGCTCGGCAATATCTGCGGAGCTACCGACATCCCTGCCTGGTATCAGCTGATCATGGGCGGTTTCGCCTTCGGTACCGTATTCATGGCCACTGACCCTGTCACCTCGGCCCAGACCGAATGCGGCAAGTGGATTTACGGATTCCTTGTCGGTGCGCTCTGCGTGGTGGTAAGGCTCTTCAACCCTGGATATGCAGAAGGAATGATGCTTGCCATCCTTCTTATGAACACATTCGCTCCGCTCATCGACCACTATGTCACCTCGGCTGCGATTTCAAGAAGAATGAAGAGAGTCAGAACAGCTTAACTTATTGTTGATTATGAATACTAACGGTAATATTTATACAGTCATCTACACGACTCTCGTCGTAGTGCTGGTTGCCGCCGTCCTCGCTACCGTGTCCCAGGTTCTCGCTCCGAGACAGGATGCCAACGTGAAGGCGGAGACCATCAGCCAGATGCTTGCCGCAGCCAAGTTCTACGAGAAATCGGAGCTTGACGCGATGGGCAATGACAAAGTGCTCGAAGCCTACAGAAGTGCCGTGAAGGAGGCTTTCCTCATCAAGGCTGACGGAACTCTCGACAGGAATCTCGACATCGAGTCCTGCGAGATTGTGGGCACAGGCGCCCTCAAGGCGCAGAACAAGTTCATAAAGAACGGAGAGAGCGACAAGGTTTCAATTCCTGTCATCATCCTGGACAAAGACGGTGAAAGAGTCATTGTCGCAGCCTGCTACGGAGCCGGTCTCTGGGGTCCGATCTGGGGCTATATCGCAGTGAACGAAGACAAGACCATAAGAGGTGTCTATTTCGACCACGAGTCAGAGACACCGGGCCTCGGTGCCAAGATCAAGGACGAGCCTTCATTCAGGGCTGAGTTCGAGGGCAAGTCCGTGATTTACTCGGAGGATGCCCCTGCATTCAGCATTGTCAAGGGCGGCGCCCCTGCCGGTGTCGACAATGCAGTCGATGCAATCACCGGTGCAACAATGACCTGCAACGGTCTCAATGCCGCAATCCAGACCTGGCTTGACGCATACGAGCCATATCTCAATGCAATCCAGCCGAAGGGCCGCCTCATCGGGGACCTTCTGGAGAATCTTGAGGCTCCTGCCGATTCACTCTGCTGCAATGCGGCAGATTCGCTTGCAACCGCTAAATAATGAGGAGGAACTGTTATGAACGATAAATTGAAAGAAACTCTTCTGAGGCCTATCTTCATAGGCAATCCTATCACGACCCTCATCCTCGGTATCTGCTCCGCTCTTGCGGTTACAGTCCAGCTCAAGGGCGCTTTCGTGATGGGTCTCTCGGTGATTGTGGTCACCGCCTTCTCGAACTTCATAGTATCCTGCCTCAGGAATTCCATCCCTAACAGGGTCAGGATTATCGTACAGCTCGTGGTCGTGTCGCTGATGGTTATTCTCGTGGACCAGTTCCTCAAGGCCTTCGCCTACAGCATTGAGAAACAGCTTTCCGTATATATCGGACTGATTATCACCAACTGTATCGTGATGGGACGTATCGAGGCCTTCGGTCTCGGCAACAAGCCGATTCCTTCTTTCCTCGACGGTCTCGCCAACGGTGCCGGCTATGCAATGATTCTCATCATCATCGCATTCTTCCGCGAACTCCTCGGCTCAGGAACATTGTTCGGATTCCAGGTAATCCCGCAGTGTCTCTATGACCTCGGTTACATGAACAACGGTCTCGTGATCCTTCCTCCAATGGCCCTCATCCTCCTCGGATGCATCGTATGGGTACAGAGGAGCATCCAGAAAGACCTTCAGGAGAAATAACATTAACACTCATTCGAAATGGAATATTTAAGCTTATTCGTAAAGTCAATTTTCGTTGACAATATGATTTTTGCATACTTCCTCGGTATGTGCTCATACCTGGCAGTATCAAAAAATGTAAAGACAGCTTCCGGATTGGGTGTTGCTGTTATCTTCGTGCTGCTCGTGACTCTTCCGATCAACTACCTGCTCAACAAGTTCGTCCTCAGCCCGGGCGCCCTTGCCTGGCTCGGCGACTCTTTCGCAGGCGTTGACCTGAGTTTCCTCAGCCTCATCACCTTCATTGCGGTAATCGCCGCCATCGTCCAGCTCGTGGAGATGATTGTGGAGAAATTCTCCCCTACCCTCTATTCCGAACTCGGTATCTTCCTTCCGCTCATTGCCGTGAACTGCGCAATCCTCGGAGGCTCCCTGTTCATGCAGCAGCGCGATTTCTCCAATCTCGGAGAGGCTGCCGTATTCTCGCTCGGTTCAGGTCTCGGATGGTTCCTTGCCATCGTGACCCTCGCCGCCATCAGGGAGAAGATGTCATATTCGAATGTGCCTGCGGCTCTCAAGGGCATCGGAATCACATTCATCACTGTCGGCCTTATGGCAATGGCATTCATGACATTTATGGGTATTTCACTTTAATCAGGGAGGCTGAAATATGAATGAAATGAGTCTTACTATCATTGCCGCCGCAGCAGCCATCACGGTTGTGACACTTATCCTGACCGTGCTGCTTCTGTGGGTAAAGGCGAAACTGAGCCCTAAGGGCGCAGTAAAAATCGATATCAACAACGGGAAATACAATCTTGACGTCCAGCCTGGCGGAAACCTCATGAACACTCTTGCGGAGCAGAACATCTTCCTTCCGTCGGCCTGCGGCGGAAAGGCAAACTGCGGACAGTGCAAGGTCAAGGTCAATGAAGGTGGCGGAACCATCCTCCCTACCGAGGTAGGCTTCTTCAACAGGAAGCAGATCAAGGACAACTGGAGGCTCGGCTGCCAGGTGAAGGTCAAGGAAGACCTCAAGATCGAGATTCCGGAGTCCGTTCTCAGCGTAAAGAAGCTCGAGTGCGAGGTCATTTCCAACCACAATGTGGCAACCTTCATCAAGGAGTTTACCGTAAGGCTTCCTGAAGGCGAGAACCTCGAGTTCAAGTCCGGAGAGTATATCCAGATTGATATTCCTGCCGGCACATTCGACTTCAAGGACATCGACGTTGACCCTGAGTACAAGAAGGAGTGGGAGAAATACGGATTCTTCGACCTCAAGTGCGAGAACCCTGTTCCTACAATGAGGGCTTACTCCATGGCCTCTTATCCTGCCGAGGGCAACATCATCAAGCTCAACGTGCGTATCGCCACACCTCCGTTCGACAGGAGCGTGCCTCGTGAGCTCGGTCCTAAGCTTCTCCCTGTAAATCCGGGTATCGGCTCCTCTTACATCTATACCCGCCATCCTGGCGACAAGGTGATGATTTCCGGTCCGTTCGGAGACTTCCTCCTTCCTAAGGATGATCCTGATTCACAGGAATATGTATTCGTCGGTGGAGGTGCAGGCATGGCACCTCTCAGAAGCCACATCATGCATCTCTTCAAGACGCTGAAGACCAAGAAGGAAGTTCATTTCTTCTACGGTGCGAGAAGCCTTGTCGAGGCCTTCTACCTCGAGGACTATGCCGAGATCGAGAAGGAGTTCCCTAACTTCCACTTCCATCTCGCCCTTGACCGTCCGGATCCTGCAGCTGATGCAGCCGGCGTCAAGTACGTGGCAGGCTTCGTTCACAACGTGATGTACGAGACCTATCTGAAGAACCACGATGCTCCTGAGGATATCAAGTACTTCATGTGCGGACCTCCAATGATGGTCAATGCGGTCGTAGGCCTGCTTGACAGCCTCGGAGTTCAGTCGGAGAGCATTCTCTACGACAACTTCGGTGCATAAAACTGACAGTTTTCTACGCTTAATATTTAAAAGTCCGGTATTGCACCGGACTTTTTTTGTTGAACAGGGTTAAAAATTCCAGTGGAAAATTTAAGATTCATCTCAAAACATTAAAGATTTACATAATTCCGGGGTCTAAAAAAACCACCCTGGAGGTTTTTCGGAAAGGCTTGCATAATTTTGCCTGTGAGAAAAACGTAACCGAAATGAGACTGTTCAACAAAAATATCACCCAAAAAGGCCGGCTTGCAATTCTGACCTACTTCTTCAAAAACTTTCACACGGCCGTTCTGGCCACCTTGCTAATTTATTCCCTGCCGGCCTTTTGTTCCTGCAATGACGATGAGCACTACTATAAGGAAGATGTCCTGGAATATGCGGTCCAGAAAGAAAATACAAGCGGAGATTCTTTATACCTGGACATCTTCTTTTTCAATGACGACAAGCTCAGGTTGCTGGACTCATACCAGAGGCTCCCGGGGCTTCCTTCCGGACGGATTGAAGCGTCCTCAAGGAAGGGTGACAAAATCTTCTTCGCCATATCCGGAGATTGCATCGACCCGACAGGGATAGGGAGTTATGATGACCTGGGCAGAGTATTCGCAGAACTTGTCAGTGAGAATCCGGAAAATCCCGTAATGACAGCCTGCACTGCGGTACAGGCCGGGAAAGGGAGCAAGACTGTCACCCTCGAGCCGCTGTTATCAGAGATAGTGGTAAGCAGCATCAGCTGTGACTTTCACAGGAAGCCTTACTCCGGTCAGAAACTTGAGAACGTGAGCATATATCTGACCAATGTGAGAGACCGGTATCCGGTGACGGGCGAAGGGACGGAAGGCTGCTCATATATCAATTACGGGGCTCTGTCCGAAGACGATATGAAGAAAATAGGGAGGCCGGAGCTCATTTCCGCGACATTGGACAGAGCGGTCGATGAGACTGTTGTGCATCCGGATATCCACTTCTACTGCTACCCGAATGAGGCAGAGGAAGAAAGTCTCGGATCGCCATTCACAAGACTAGTCATTGAGGGAATGCTCGGAGGAGAGAAGACTTACTACCCTATTACCATAAACCGGGGGCAGGACCAGGAGGGAGAGGCTCATGGCATAGGACGGAACAAATCCTACGTTTATGACATTACAATATGCCGGAGAGGTGTTCCGTCACCGGATATTCCGATTGATGTCGGCATATTGAGGTGCGGACTGAATGTGAAGGAATGGAATGAAAAGGAAGAACGGACAATTGGGTTTTAATATGATGAAGTCTATTATCGATACCATCCGGAAGGTTGCAGTATCTACATTGAGACAGGTGGCAATACTGACTGCCACGGCGGCCTGCATCATTGCATTTTCCGGATGCGAGAATGTTGTCCAGGAAGGCGGCAAGACCTCAAAAATTCATATAACACTCAGTGCATCAAATGATTATACGGTTAAATCAGCATTGCCGGATGAGGATTTGATTCACGATGTAAACCTATTCCTCTTCGACGAAAAGGGGCGGCTTGAGGAGCACATCTATGCCGAAAATCTCACGACAGGGGCTGCAGGAAATGTGGAAATCGATACGGAATGGCTCTGCGGTACCGGATGCCGGATAATGGCCTGCGCCAACTTCGGCTACAGGATGGTTATCGGAAGCCTGGATGAACTTCTGACATACAGATATCACATTGCCTATCCCGACGAATACAGCCGGGGCATCCCCATGAGCGGCACAACCACTATTGCTGAGGTATCATCCCCTATGGAAACCGTAAATGTGGAAATGATAAGGATGATGGCCAGAATCTCAGTCCGCATTGACCGGAGCAATCTGGCAAAAGGTGTGACATTCAATGTAAACAGCGTGGAAATCGGCGGATCACCCAAATCAGTCAGTGCTTTTTCACCTGGAAAGGCTGCCGGTACATCTGATATCTTCAACAAGGGCTTCGTATGCAGCGGTTCTCTGGCGGACAACCTCAATATCGAGGAATCTCCGGGAAGAAGTCGTGAAGCAAGGCTATATCTGCTGGAAAACATGCAGGGGGAGCTGCTGCCGGGGGCAAGCAGCGAGAAGGACAAGGTTCTGGAGATATCTGACGCATTGTCATCCCAATGCTCATACGTCGAAATCAAGGCGGAATACAATTCGGAAGACTATTGCACTCCTCCCGGAGAATGGCTTGTGTACCGGTTTTATCTCGGGGACAGCCCTTCCAATTTCGACGTGGAAAGAAACTGCGCATACAGTTATGTCATAAAGCCGGACGGGACAGGGATAGAAGAAGACAGCTGGAGAGTTGACAAGAGCAGTCTGCTTCGAAAAGGGACGGCGACCCTGAGCATCAGTCCGGGACAATATATTGAAGGCAATGTCGGGGATGAAATCCATATCAGGGTAAATGTCACCCCGGAAGATGCCAGAGTGGATATCGGTAAGGACGAGCTGGAATTTGACAGCAACAACGGCATCTACAACTATGTGTTGGACGAGGACGGCAGGGGTGTTGTGCTGAAACTGAAGTCAAAAGGTTCAGGTCTGCTCTATGTGGAAGCAGGAAATCCGGCAAGTGATGCCGCAATAATAGTGATAGTAGTAGTATGAAAACAGTGGGTATGAAATTGAGAATGTTGTATTGTTTGCTGCCGGCGGTAATGCTGTCGGCGGGATCCTGCATTGACCGGGAAATGGAAACGGGCGCGGGAGCAGTCAGGTTCAGATTCGCCGAGAGCGATGACACCAGGAGCGGTATCAATCCGGATGTGAACACAGTCAAAGATGTGAACATTGCCGTTTATCGCTACGGAGTCCTTCAGAATGTCCTGTACTTTGACAAGTCCAAGGCTCTGGAAATGACTCTCGACAGCGGAGAGTACACGGTATATGCAGTCGGAAACATTGGGGAACAGACTGTTTTCCCGAACTATGAGGAACTGTTGCCGAGATGGAAATACCGGATTTCATCCACATCTGAACTGAAGGATAAGGGAATGGCCTTCACTGCCTCCAAAACAATCAATGTCAGCAAAGACGGAGGAGAATTCATCCTGAAGATGACCAGGATGGCAGCAAGATGCGGCTTCCGTTTCGATGCTTCAGCATTGAAAGGAATGAAGGTTAAATCCGTGAGACTGAGGCAGGCGGCACTGGATATGGCTCCCTTCGGACCTTCAGGAAGCATACCGGACAATGTGGAGGATGCTGGCGATTATGCCTCGGAAACGGATCTCGTGACATTGAACAATGGTGGGACTGTATATTTCTACTGCCTTGAGAATGACAGAGGAGTACTTCTTCCGGACAATACGGATATCTGGGGAAAGGTTCCTGACAATATCCCCGACGTGGCTGACAAATGCACCTACATTGAGGTTGCAGCTGCAATTGCCGACAATCCGGATGGCTATTCAGGAGAGGTCATCTACAGGTTTTATCTGGGAAAGAATACCACATCGGACTTCTCGGTCGTGAGAAATACCTGCTACACAGTATCACTTACCACCTCAGAAGACGGACTGGACAAGAGAGGCTGGCTGATTGACACATCAGGACTGTGGATAGACCCTCTGTTCAATTTCAATCCTCCAGATATCCCGGAGTACGTCGGTCAATGGGTCAAGATAAGTTTCCCCAATGCCGGAGAGAACAGAACCGTGAGAGCAGGCTACGGGGAAGATGAGATAATAGTCGGGGCGGAGCATAATGGAGTCGACAGCCTTTTCCTCGACAATGGTGCAGCATTGTTCTATGCCCCTGAAGTATCCACAAAGGACATTTATCTATATCTTTCAGCACTGACCCCTCACAAGACAAGTCCTGTTTCAACGCTTACTTTCCAAAGCAGGGAGAGCAGCGTCAGTATGCAGATTCCTTCCGGAACCTGGCCGACAATGACTATTGCTGACAAGAATAACGGCATGGCCATCACCTCCGCCACGGTAAACGAGGACGGATTAGGAGTCTGCCGTGCCGATATGCTCCTGAATGGCAAAGACGGCAATCCGCTCTCCCCTCTATCATTCGCAATGCCGGATGAAATAATAGCCGGAGCCCTGGGCTATTATCTGGACGGCAACATTGATGTAATGGGCAGATTCGCCAATGATTTCATTCGGGACATCGAATCCGGCATTTATCTGGAAACCACATTCAATACCACCATCAGTCCGGGCAAGGCCGCAGGAATACAAATGCTCCGCCCCGACTCATTTTCAGGAAAAGTCTCGGCAGAAGCCGTCATATACGGAAAAGCCGAGGGAACAGAGATAATCGCGGCAGGCAGACTTGCCTCGGACGGAGGAATGAGTCTATTGTCCAAGGTAAACTGCACTGTGAATGAGGCATTCCCGAATCAGGGTTATCTCGGGAGCATCCACAATACACAGCTGGGTATCTGCTCCCCTGACAGGGAAGGTCATACAGAACTGCATTCCATTGACATCTACAATGGCGCAGCAGGAAGCGAGAATGTTACCTGGTATGTATTCAGAACCGATCCAGGAATCGGGACAAATCCCGGAACCAGTTCAGTCAACAGCATGCTCAGCGGTCATAACAACCTTAAAATCAGCAAATTCCAGAACGGAATAATGGAGCTGGCACTCCTCCCTCCGGAACCGGATGAGTCGGCATCTCCGGAAAATCCTTTCTTTGCGTGCGGGGCTTTCTGTCTCAGGGGCACAATAGTGAATCCCTATACCGGAACGCACTTCATCGGGACCTACATACTTGACATCATTCTTGATATCAGCATCACGGCCCAGCTGGATTTCCTTCCAGGATACCTCGGATTCTATTACGTACCATATAATGTCCATTATGCATCAATCGATTATGCCCATTCCTGGAAGAACAATCTCCCGGTCGCAATAAGGCCGGTCAACCTGAAGGATACAGGTACTGTCGGCAGCAATGACGGAATCAGTTCTTCAATATCAGGGGACAAACCAGTCGGGCTGGTGCCAGTAACAGCTTCCAATATATCGAGCAAAGGCAGCCTTGAATACCGGACAAAGTATTGCAACACTGACTATGGAAACAACAATGATTTCCCTTTCAGCGAGAGTAACGGAGCTCTTGCCTGCAGAATGCTCGCCGGAACCTTCATTGACAATGACGGCAATTCCGTTACGACGGATATAGGCAGCATCCTGAGTTTCAAAATTTGCCCTCTGAATCAGGACGGAAGCATCATGTCACAACTGGATAATTTGCAAATCAACAGGAGCAACTACAGCTCGTTCCCGGCCTTCGAGGGCTTCTATAACATTACCAGAGGCTACGACAATTTCCAAGGCACAGGCTCGTCTCTGGACAATGTCGGGAAATATGTGATTGAGGCATCGGAGAAGGCCCGGTCGCTGGAAACGCCTTTTCTCAGCAACAGACTGTGAAAGCCGATGGGTTACTCAGTGCCAAGCACCTTCTTGATTTCAGGAAAGAGCTTGGCAATTGCATTGAGAGCCATTGTGTTCCGATCGGTATTACCTTTGAAGTTGACCGTCTTGAGCGACAGATGCTTAGGCTTGTTGAGACCTTTGGGCTTATTGTGACCGAAAGGCACAGGAATTACAGGAAATCCGTTCAGTACGGCAGCAGCCCAGAACCAGATATCGTCAGTACTCGGAGCCGTTCTGGTGAAAAGTTCCACATCAAGCATATCCTCCCGCAGGGAATGTGGCGGATAAAGTACACCGCCTACCCCGGTCTGGATATTCAGGAATCCACGATGAATGCGTCTGGTCAGGAAATGATACCAGCGGTATTTGCGCCATTTCCTGTACGGCTTCCCCGGTTTGATGAGCTTGGCCCTGTGAGCCCATACAGCGTGCGGATCAACGGAATACATTGCCAGCAGATCACGCAGCATATTGCGATGATAATGTACATCATCATCCACAGTGACTATTACGGCGTCAGGGAAATCGGCCAGTGCCGGAATAAGCTTGCGATAGGAACGTATGTCAAT
>JALFFZ010000157.1 GCA_022777585.1 Bacteroidales bacterium
TCATCATCGAGCGACTATCTGGATATGATGAACTACATGAGCTACTACAACAGCATGTACAATGGTTACGGATACGGCGGATATGGAGGTTACGGAGGATACGGAGGATACGGCTACGGCAGCTATTACAACAATTACTACAATTACTATATGATGCAGGCAATGTACGCCTCGTCGTCATCGGAATCGGAGAGTCTGGAGACAACCATGCAGATGATGGACTTCCACAGATTCTACCGCGCCGTCCTCAACGGGCCTGAAAACTCAGGACGCATTCCTAAGTTCAGAATCACATATGCTGTCCCGAAAGCCGGGGAATAATGAATTGGATAATAAAAAAATCAGGGTGGCTGGAAAGTCACCCTGATTTTATATCCGTTGATTCAGATATTACTTCTGGCTGAGTTTGTTCTCAACGTAAGCAATAGCGTCGCCTACAGTAGAGATCTGGCCACCGTCCTCATCCGGAATCTTGATGTCGAATACCTTCTCGAACTCCATGATGAGCTCAACTGTATCGAGTGAATCTGCACCGAGGTCGTTGGTGAAGTTCGCAGTCTCAGTTACCTCAGACTCCTCAGCACCAAGCTTGTCAACGATGATGGCCTTTACCTGATTTACAATTTCTTCGTGTGACATAGTAATTACTGTTTATAATGTTTAAGAATATAATTCACGTCCTTTAACTCGGCAAAGTAAGCAAAAAAAATCCAAAAAATAAAACAATTTCGACCAAACGACAATAATTTTACCTATTTCCGCTTATTAAGTGCCATTTGAGTACAATGTGAAACACTGCTTCACCTGCAGTTTCAACGCTCTCCCCTGCTTAGGCCGTACCATATTCTCAGGCCATTAAGAGAATTCAGGAAATAGAAAATGTACTTGATGACCATCACCACGGTATAGCTGGAATCCGGAGAAGACAGAGCCTTTCCTCCCCAGAGGCAGATGGAGCAGATGTTGACCAGTATCCAGACCACCCACTGCTCCATGAAGGCAAGGGACATCAGGACCTGGCCCAGAATGTTCAGGACGAGCACCAGGGCATCAAAGAGAATGACGGTACGGATGAATCCCGCTGTTTCCGGGCTGCCGCCGACTGCACAGAGGATCATATATGCCGCCGCTGTACCTGCGGCAAAGGCCGCCGAGAGCATGGCCCATTGCCTGCCGTCAAGCCTGCGGGCCCTGACTTTCTCCTTTGACGAGGCTCCCCTCTTCTTCCATTGCCACCACCCCACGAACTGCATCGGCAGGAAATAGAATGCGTGAAGGGCGAAATTGCCCCAGACCGGGTCCCCTCCCGGACGGATGCTGCTGTCAAAGGCCACATAGGAGGCGATTGTGACGTCAATGAGGCCGAAAAGGAAAGTAAGAATGTTGCCGTTGGCAGACAGGACGGTGTTGATGACACCAGTCAATGCTCCCACGCTCGCGAGCAAGAGCATGAAATGTCTGGCTCCCGGCTGCTGGAACTTATATACATTGGTCAGAACCACTGCCAGCAACATTCCTATGAGAATGAAGGCATTGAACCAGAGGTTGAATTTATTCTCGTTGATTTTCATTGCGGTTTATTGTTGAGTTCATCGTGTATGCGCAAGGCGAGATCGCGCTTGCCGAGAAAGGAGGCAAGGTCTTCCACATCTGCGGCGGCAATTCTCGGGACGCTTCCGTAATGCATCAGGAGACGTTTCTCCGTCTGTTCTCCCACCCCCTTGATCCCGGTCAGGGCGGATTCTATCTGGCTCTTGCTCCTGAGGCTCCGATGGAAAGTGATTCCGAAACGGTGGGCCTCGTCGCGAATCCTCTGCAGGAGTTTCAATGCCGCGGAATTGCGGTCAATGAAGAGCGGATACGGGTCGCCCACCCTGATGACCTCCTCAAGGCGCTTGGCCAGACCGACCACTGTGAGTTTCTCGGTCAGACCAAGTTCCGCCAACGCCTGGAAGGCAAAGTCTAGCTGACCCTTGCCTCCGTCAATGACAATGAGCTGCGGCAGGTCATCCGGAGCCTCGGCCAGCATCCTGGAATATCTCCGGTTCACCACTTCCTTCATCGAGGCATAGTCATTGGCCCCGATCACGGTCTTGATCTTGAATTTCCGGTAATCTTTCTTGGAAGGCATCCCGCCGCGGAAGACCACGCAGGAGGCTACCGGATTGGTACCCTGGATATTGGAGTTGTCGAAGCACTCTATGTGCTCAGGCAGGACATCCATCCCGATGGCCTTGCGGAGTTCCTCCAGCACGGTCGCACGGTACTGGTCAGGGTCGGTGTGCTCTTTCTGGCGGATAGAATTGAACTGATACTCCCGGGCGTTCCTGGCGCTCAAATCCAGCAGGGCAAGCTTGTCACCCTTGACAGGGATGCGGAAACGGACTCCCTCCATCTCCACGTCCGGAAGGAAAGGCACAATGACCTCTCCGGCAATCTTCCCGAACTTCGACCCGATTTCTGCAATGAACTCGCTCAGGATTGAGGCAGGTTCCTCCTCGATATTGAGTTTGAATCCCAGATTCAGGGACTGGATGATGGCTCCTCCCCTGACCCTGATGAAATTGCCGTAGGCCTCGGAGGCATCCTGGACGAGGGAGAAAACATCCACGTCCACGTCCGACGCCGCAGTGACCACGGATTTGGAATAATGCTGCTGGAGAGAGTCGGCCTTCTCCTTGTAAATCTGGGCCTGCTCGAATTCGAGACGGTCCGCGGCATCGCGCATAAGATGTCGGTAATGCTGGATTATCTCATTGACACCGCCCTTCAGAAGGCTTACGATTTCCTCGATTCCCGCATTGTATTCGGCAGCGGAAATCTTGCCCGCACAGCATCCTGCGCATCTTCCGATATGGAAATCCAGGCAGGGCCGGTATCTGCCGCGGAGTATGGCATCAGATGTCAGCTTGTGGTTGCAGGACCTTATCTTGTAGTTCCCGTGAAAGAATTCAAGCAGATTGCGGGCATGCATTACGGAACTGTAGGGCCCGAAATAGCGGTTTCCTTTCACGACCCTGCGGGTCAGGTAAACCTTCGGGAACTCGTCTCCCGTGACGCATATCCACGGATAGGTCTTGGAATCCTTCAGAAGAATGTTGTACTTCGGCCTGTACTGCTTTATGAGATTATTCTCAAGAAGCAGGGCGTCCGCCTCGGAATCCACCACGGAATACTGCGCGTCCGCAATCTTGGAAACCAGAATCCTGGTCTTGGCCGTGAGCCGTTCGGGCGGGGCGAAATACTGGGCCACCCTCTTGTGGAGATCCTTGGCCTTGCCCACATATATCACAATCCCCTCGGAGTCATAATATCTGTAGACTCCGGGGGAATGTGGAAACAATGATATTTTTTCTCTGAGCGTCAACGCTGAACGTACTTGGCAATCTCCTCTGCAATGCCTTCACCGCGGAGACCCCTCTTCAGGATGGTTCCGTCAGGGCCGAAAAGAATGATGTGAGGAATGCCGGAAATGCCGTAGAGTTCAGTCGGAACAGCCTGAGCATCAATAATCTGGTTCCAGTTCACGCCATAAACCTTGGCGGTGTCGATTGTAGCCTGAGGCTTGTCCCATACTGCTACGCTGACCACGTCGAAGTCCTTGCCGCGGAAATCCTCGTATGCCTTCTTCACGTAAGGAATCTCAGCCTTGCAAGGGCCGCACCATGATGCCCAGAAATCCACGAGGATATATTTTCCCTTGCCGACATAGTCGGAGAGGCTTACATCCCCCTTCTCGCCCTTTACTGTGAAATCCGTGAACATCTTGCCCTCTGCGGTGTTGAGGCGCGCAGTCAGGGCAGACTTCATCTTCGTCACCTGAGGGGTGGCCACAACCGCTGAGTCCAGAGTGTTGAGGAGGGAGTCGAGCTCAGTATCCTCAAGATCGTAATAAACCTGCTGGAGGGCTGCCAGTGCCAGGAGATTGTCCTTGTTGGCGGTGATGGTCTCAAGATTGTAGGCGGAGAAGTCCTCGAAGAAGCTGTTCGCATATGCCTCCATCAGGCTGTCTTTTTCGGCTTCTGAAATGCCTGTGCTGTCGTTGAGGGCGCGCATAGTGGTGCGGTACTCCATCATTGACTCCTTCGTGCGGTTTGAATATTCCTGGAAACGGCTGCTGAGAGAGCCCTTCCTGTCGGACTCGAAGACTATTCCATTGCCCGCAAACTTGGCCGTGATGACTGTTCCGTCGGAAACGAACTGGCCTCTTGCGGAGCCTGCTGTCACAATGCCTGCAGCGAGTTTGTCAACAGGAAGGCTGATGGAGAATTCAGGTACTCCGGCAAGTGCAATGACTGTGTCGATATTCTGTGAAGGCAGGGAGATGCGAACCTCGTCAACTCCCTCAAGGCCGGCTACCTTGCCCTTGAGCACTGTCTGGCCATTGTTTGATGCGCAGGCTGCAGATATTGCCGCAGCAAACGCCAGAATAAAAATTTTCTTCATATAAAGAGCATTATTAATGAAATGCAAAGTTACTAAAAAAAGTCTTATCAGAACTAACCGGCGGCCGTCAAAATGCGTAAGAGTATGATACTCCCAGTGAGAAATGCCAGGCCTTCTCATAGAATATCGCATACACCGGGTCCCCGTACGCATCATAAACGGGTACTCCGGAAGCATCCTCGACGACTTTGAGATTGCCGTTCTTCTTGGCATCGTAGCTCTTGTCGTATGTATAGTCTCCGAGGAGGTAGAAATCGAGGGTCTGCCTGCGGTTCAGCCTCCACTCAATACCGGGCTGGAGACGCACCCTGTTGACATACACGTCATTGTAACGGACATTGTCGCCCTGTACCTCGGTGAATGAGGGACTGTCGTAATGGACATTGTTGAGGGTGTTGCGGACCTCCACCGACACATAGGGTTCAATGGGCTTCGAAGGAGAGACGTAAGCGACCTTGAACCTGCTCCTGAGGGCGAATGCGTTTCTCGGATTCTGGTATATGTTCATCTCCCCCGTCCTGTGGGTCAACTGGAAACGTTCCCTGAGGGAGAACTTGAAATAGCCCGCATTGTACATTCCCGTAAGGTCAAGTGTCGCCCTGTGGCGGAGATCCCATTCCCATCCGCCGGCATCGGCCCGCTTGTGCAGATTCATCAGGGTATAGGCCGCCCCGATCTTGAAATACGGGCAGGTCTTCCAGGTGAGGCCGACGGTAGTGTAGAACCTGTCAACCGCGCTGAGATTGTCCTTGAGCCTGAATTCCTCCGATATGTTCGCGTGAAGGCCGCCGACAATCTTCTTGTCCAGTTCGGCCGAAATCCTCGCCCTGAAATCGTAGTCCGGGTCTTCATGGACCTGGGCTCCTGCCATTGACGGCAGCGCAATGGCAAGGCAGAATGCAATGATTGATGTCTTCGTCATATCCGCTATTCGTTGTGAAAATCCCTTTCCCTTACTATCTTGTTGATGGAGTCGGACTCGCCCGGCCTGAGATAGTAGCTCACCTTCAGCCATGCCGCATCCCGGAGAAAGTCCACGTGGCCTATCTCCAGGGCCTCCACCTTGACTCCTATTCTCTTCTCTATGTCGGCCACAAGCTCCTTCCTGCGTTCCGGGACAATGTTCTCAATCCTGTCATAAAGCACAATCTTGGTTGTGAGCCTTCCCTTGCTGGTCCTTCCCGTGAAGTATTCCAGCACCGTCAGGAGGACGATCACCAGGATGTTGGCCAGAACGAGCTCCGCATAGGAAATGTTCAATGCCAGGCCGTTGATTACCGCCACGGTGATGATCACGAAGAGATATGTCATCTCCCGCACCGGCACCGTCTCCGTCCTGTATCTTATCACCCCGAATATGGCGAAGAGACCCAGAGTAAGGCCTATCTGCAGCTTGACGCTCTCCATCAGGAAAATGAGGAGGAACATGGCCGACGCAAAGGTCAGGAAAGTGATGCAATATTCGTTCCTGCCGTTCTTCTTCCTGTAAACAAGATATGTGATCACCCAACTCACGAGAAAATTGAAGGCGAATCTCAAGAGCAGGTTATAGAGATTGGTAAGTTCAAGAAGCGGCACTCCGAGGAAGGTGGTTCCGTTGGTAACTGCGTAGCCGAATTCCTCGGCGATTGCAGGATCAAACTCCGGTAAGTCTTGTATCATCTGTCAAGTAATTTAGTATCAATCAGTTTCTCTATTGTCCTTATTTTCCCAATGAATCTGGACTTCTTGATTTCAGGGACGGTGAGGACGGTTCCTATGCAGTATTTGCTCACCCTGACAGGCTTCACCCTCAGGTCCAGCAGAATCTTCCTGATATCCGAGCTGCAGTATCCGTCCTGCTTGAGCTCGACTATCACGGCATCGGCCAGTCCCGACTTCAACCCGGTCCTGAAATTCTCAAACTCCAGACCGCTGTCTATGGTCAGCCTCTCGGTTCTGGCATTGTTGACCAGGGTGATGCGGCTGAAGGATGTCCTCGTGGACGGGGTAAGCGCTCCGGCTTCGAACTCGGTCAGGGACGATATGAATTCCGCAGCCGAACTGTCTCCGGAGAAGGAGGAAAATTCGTCCGCAGGCAGGGGAATGCGTTTCTTCCTGGTCCTCCCCCTGTTGTTTTTCCTCTTGATTTCCAGATAGGTATCCCCGGATGAGAGATATGTCCTGGTGCGTACCTTGCGGCGGTTGAGACGGCGCTGCTGGTGATCGAGATACATCCTGTAACCATCAGTGTCATAATACAATGTATCATATTCGGCTACTCTGTCGCCGCCTGTCTCGAGGACACGGTAAAGTGGAGCGGCCCTCCGGAGAATTTCCCCGAGGGTTTCCAGGTCGGTGAGGAATTTCGTATCCACCCTGTTCATCAGCTTGATGGAATCCATCTCGTCAAGCGTGATGCCTTGCATTCCGGACAGGGTTCCGCGAATCCCGCCGCCATATGCTCCACTTCCTTCCGGCATTATTCAGGATCGTCGAAAATATACTCGAAAACTTTGACCGTCAGCAACTTGCCATTGGGAGCATAATTATACTGCTTCTTCTTGGTGCCGTCGGCATTCCATTCATATTTACGTATGCGGACAGGCTTGTTCCTGTCGTCATACTCCACTTCCTTGACGACGCGTCCGTTCTCACCGTACTCCATCGTCTCCCTCCATTTCTGGCCGTAAGTGGCATATTCTATCTCTTCCACCTTGCGGCCCTGAGAATCATACTTGGTCTGCCTGTCGAGCCAGCGGGTCTTGGTCCTGGCGTCGGTGTTCCATTCCTTGACCACGAGGTTCTTCCTCGCCTCCCGTTTGGCGAGGGTGGCAGGGTCAAGTTCCTGGGCAGACAGGGTGAGGCCGGCAAGCAATGCCGCAATGGCTACTGAAAGCTTTTTCATTGTCATCTGGTTGTCATTGTTGATGTTGCGATAAATATAGACTAATTTTTGAATAATTAAAACTGTCACCATCAAAATGAACTCCGGTTCAAAAAAAACAGCGGTGGCCGGATTCCCAGTCACCGCTCGTCATTCAATTCAGAAACCTGAAATCTATCTAGAACAAAACGTCCTCGGAGCCGGTCTCGAAATCAGGAGCCTCGTCAACAGCTTCCCCATTCTTCTGGCCGAACGGACGGCGTGGAGCCCTGCGGTCGTCACGGCGGTCACCCCTTCGGTCGTCACGTGGTGCCCTGCGGTCATCGCGAGGGGCTCTGCGGTCATTTCCGCGGCGGTCGCCCTTCCTGTCGTCACGAGGACCTCTCGGACGGCGATCCGGCTCTACATATCCCTCCGGCTTCTCCTGAAGAGCCCTCATGGAGAGTCTCATCTTGCCGCTCTTCTCATCGATTTCGAGCAGCTTGACATCCACCTCGTCGCCGACCTTGAGCACGTCAGCCACATTCTCCGTCTTCTCCCAGGCTATCTCGGACACGTGAAGAAGGCCTTCCTTGCCAGGAAGTATCTCGACGAATGCGCCGAAGTCAAGGATTGAAACGACCTTTCCGTGATATACGGTACCGACCTCAGGAACAGCGCAGATGCCTTCAATCCAGGCAAGAGCCTTGTCGAGAGCATCCCTGTCGGCGCTGAAGATATCCACAATTCCTTTGTGTCTCTCGGTATCCTCGGTAATGGTGATGGTGGTGCCGGTCTCCTTCTGAATCTTCTGGATGGTCTCGCCGCCCTTTCCGATGACAGCACCGATGAAGTCGGACTCGATTTCAATCTGCTTGATGCGCGGAACAAACGGCTTGTAGTCCTCACGAGGCTCGCTGATGGTCTTCATCATCTCACCCATGATGTGGAGCCTGCCCTGACGGGCCTGCTCGAGAGCCTTGGCGAGAACGTCGTATGAAAGGCCGTCCACCTTGATATCCATCTGGGTGGCTGTGATACCGTCAGCAGTACCTGTCACCTTGAAGTCCATATCTCCGAGATGATCCTCGTCACCGAGAATGTCGGTGAGGATGGCATATCTGTCATTAGGTCTGTCCTTGTCGGTGATGAGACCCATTGCCACACCTGCAACCGGCTTCTTGATCTTCACTCCGGCATCCATCAGGGCAAGGCAGCCACCGCATACGGAAGCCATTGAAGATGAACCGTTTGATTCGAGAATATCGGAAACGATACGCACTGCGTAAGGGTTCTCAGGCATTGTAGGGATAACTGGCTTGAGGGCGCGGAGAGCGAGGTTTCCGTGACCGATCTCACGACGGCCCACACCACGCTGCGGCTTGGCCTCACCAGTGGAGAAAGGAGGGAAGTTGTAGTGGAGGACAACCTGCTGGTCATCCTGGATGAGGACTTCGTCCATCTCCTTCATATCAAGCTTTGTTCCGAGGGTCACGGTAGCGAGAGACTGAGTCTCACCGCGGGTGAAGATTGCGGAACCGTGTGCGCAAGGAAGATAGTCAACCTCGCACCAGATAGGACGTACCTGAGTGCTTGAGCGGCCGTCGAGACGGATTCCCTCATCGAGAATCATATTCCTCATCGCAGCCTTCTCCTCGTCACCGTAATATCTTGCAACCATTGCAGCCTTTGCCTCCTGATCCTCCTCTGAGAGGGTTGCGAGGAATTCTTCCTTGATCTGGGCGAATCCGTCCTCTCTCTCGTGCTTTGGCTTAGCTGACTTCGCAAGAGCATAGCACTTGTCATAGCAGAACTCGTGAACAGCCTTCCTGAGGTCCTCATCCTGCTCATCGTGAGGATAATCCCTCTTGACATCATTGCCAAGTTCCCTGATGAGCTCCTTCTGCACGCGGCAGTGCTTCTTGATCTCCTCGTGGGCAAACTTGATGGCCTCGAGCATATCGTGCTCACTGACCTCCTTCATTTCACCCTCAACCATCATGATGTTCTCCTCGGTAGCGGCGACCATAAGCTCTATGTCGCTCCTCTTCATATCCTCGAAGCCAGGGTTGATCACGAACTGACCGTCAATGCGGCAAACGCGGACCTCGGAGATTGGGCCTTCGAAAGGAAGGTTGGAAGTTGCAAGCGCACAGGAAGCGGCAAGGCCTGCAAGAGCATCAGGCTGGGTATCCTTGTCGGCCGAGATGAGTGTGACATTGACAAATGTCTCGAGATGATAGTCATCCGGCCAGAGAGGCCTGATCGGACGGTCGATGAGACGCGAGATGAGAATCTCATAATCGGAGGACTTGCCCTCACGCTTCATGAATCCTCCCGGGAAACGTCCGGCCGAATAGAACTTTTCCTTGTAATCAACCGTAAGAGGCATGAAGTCGGTGCCTTCCTTTACCTCCTTGGCCGCACAGACTGTGGCGAGAAGCATTGTGCCTCCCATCTTGATGACTGCTGAACCGTCAGCCTGCTTGGCGAGCTTGCCGGTCTCGATTTCGATTACCCTACCGTCGGATAATTCGATTTTCTTGTTGATAATGTTCATTAGTGCTTCTTTGACCCGCCTTCCCCAATGGAAGTCGAAATTGTCGTAACTTACTTTATTTCAATACCCTTGCCTGCCGCGGGTCTTGCTTATTGAAAGCAGACAGGGTGAATGATGGTCGAAAAAGGACCGGTTCTTTGCGGAACCGGTCCTTTGGTTTCCTTCCTATTATCGACGGAGACCAAGCTCCTTGACGATGCTTCTGTATCTCTCGATGTCGGTCCTCTGAAGGTAGTCGAGGAGCTGACGTCTCTTACCTACGAGGCGAAGGAGGGAACGACGTGTTGCAACGTCTTTCTTGTTCCTCTTCACATGCTCGGTAAGATGATTGATACGGTAGGAAAATAGAGCAACTTGACTCTCTGGAGAGCCGGTGTCTGTATTAGACTTTCCGTACTTCGCGAAAATCTCTTGCTTCTTGTCGGCGTTAAGATACTCTGCCATTGCGCAAAAAATTTTGTTGTGAATATTTATCAATCTCTCTTCCAATGCGGAAAAGCGTGCAAATTTAGGAATAATTTCCGATATTACAATGATTTCCGCAAAAATAGAGATATATTTGCGACCCTAATCGGAAGTATCCTATGAAACGCGAACAGAAAATATATCGCGTCACGATTCTCGGAAGCATCGTGAACGTATTGCTCCTCATTTTCAAATTCACGGCAGGTGTCCTGGGGCATTCTGCGGCGATGATAGCGGACGCCGTACACTCCCTGAGCGACTTCCTGACCGATCTCGTAGTCCTGGCCTTCGTCAGAATCAGCACGAAACCGGCTGATGCCGACCACGACTACGGTCACGGAAAATATGAGACCCTCGCCACCACTGCCATCGGCCTGGCATTGCTCGGGGTAGGGGTGATGATAGGCTGGGACGGAATAGAGAAAATATTCAGGGCGCTGAAGGGCGAAAGCCTGGACTCCCCCGGCTGGATAGCCCTTGCCGCGGCATTGGTCAGCATATTGATGAAGGAATTCGTGTACAGAATCACCCACAAGGTGGCCGTGGAGGTGGACTCCGGCGCAGTTGAGGCCAACGCCTGGCATCACAGGAGTGACGCATTGTCATCCATAGGCACGGCGGCCGGCATCGGAGGAGCCATCCTTCTCGGAGACAGATGGGCCATTCTCGACCCGATAGCCGCAGTCATTGTCAGCGTATTCATCATCATGACCGCCCTCAAACTCCTCGGCGAATCCCTGGGCGAGCTTCTCGAAAAGAGCCTTCCTGCCGAGACCGAGGCCAGAATCCGCGAACTTACCCTTGAGGAGAGCGAAGTCAGCGATATCCACAATCTGAGGACCAGGAAGCTCGGCAACAGAATCGCCATCGAAATGCATCTGAGGCTTCCCGGAGAGTCAAGTCTGGAAGAGGCTCACGCCCATTCGGTCCGCATCGAGAAGAGGCTGAGGGAAGAATTCGGCCAGCAGACCCACATAATGCTGCATCTGGAGCCGGTCAAGAAGAAATGATCACATCAGCCGCCACCGGGCGATTTCCTTCCTGAACCAATGCTCGACTTCACCGGCTGACAAGGCCTCCTCGAAACCGGAGTCGTCAGGATGCGGGGCAATATTGAAATGCTCCGTCAGGATGCGTCCCAGGAGGGCATGAAAACCCGGACCGTGATTCGGCTCCCGAAGATGGCAGAGCTCATGCAGAATCACGTAGTCAGCGAGGTATTCCGGCAGGCGCAAGAGATTGAGATTCAAGTTGATATTGCCCTTGGACGAGCAGCTTCCCCAGTTCGTGAGATTGTGCTTTATGAAGACCTTGGCGTACTTGAATCCGAAGCGGCAGGCCAGCATTTCCAGTCTCGCGGGGAGATATACTTTAGCCTCCTGCCTGAGGACATCCGCAAGCACATCGCCCAGCCATTTCTCGATGGCAACATCGGTGACATTTCCACTGCCATCCGTCCAGGAAGAGGGGAAAGAAATGGTTCTCAGAGGATTGCCTTCATCGTCCATTCCATTGTAAATGACCGCCTTGTTCTTCAGAGCGGCCTCTGCCCGGAAGAGTATCCGGCAGGACAGTGTACTTATCCGGAGGCCGTCCCGGACAGGCTCCTGAGCCCTGCCTTCACAGACAGCCTTTTCAGTCCGCGCATCCTGTGAGGCCAGGGCCCGCCTTATCCAGTCACGTTTGGATTCGAGATAGCTGACACCCGCCTGGAAAGGCGCCAGGACAGGCATGCTGACAGTCACCCTAGCCCCTTCCCTGGTCGATCTTGTCCTGACCCTGATGCTCAGGCCCCGGCTCCTCCCGCTTTTCCGCAGGAGGACAATGCCGAATTCGTCATCGGAAATTATTCTTGTCAATGATGCCATATACGATTGGCAAAAATAACAGAATAATTTGTAATTTTGTACGATAGTCTTGCTGAAGATATGGACATAAAGAAAGCAATCAAGGACTGGATGCTGCCTATTTCAATGACAGCAGGGGCGTCGGCGTACCTCGTATATCACTGGATTCCGGCTTTGCACCCCGCCGGGCCCGCATTGGAAACCATAGTGGGAATAATCCAGCCGCTGATCATTTTCGTGATGCTTTTTCTGACATTCTGCCGCATCGAGCCTAAAGACCTGAGACCGCACAGATGGCACGGATGGATGCTTCTGGTACAGGGAGGGCTGTTCACATTGCTGGGATTGAGCATCGTGCTCCTGAGGCATCTGGTCCCGGACTGCGGCGAAAGCACCGTGCTCATCGAGAGCGCAATGGTCTGCCTGATATGCCCTACGGCCACCGCAGCGGCGGTCGTTACAAAGAAACTCGGCGGAGACGTGGCCGGAATAACGACCTACACCATACTCATAAACATTCTCACGGCCATTCTCGTGCCTGCCATCGTTCCGATTGTACAACCGAAACACGGTGTGGACTTCATCTCCGCATCAATGATGATATTGGCCAAAGTATTTCCTCTGCTGATAATGCCCTGCTTCTGTGCGTGGCTTCTGAGATACATCTCACCGAAAATTCACAGCAGGCTGGCCCGGAAAGCAGACCTCGCATTCTACATATGGGCGGTAGGTCTCTTCCTCGCCATCGTGGTGACTGTCAAGGCGATAGTGCACAGTACAATGCCGGTAATCCTGATACTTTCCATCGGAACCGTATCCCTGGCCTCTTGCATTTTCCAGTTCTGGGCGGGCCATGTCCTGGGCGGCAGATACGACATTGCCAAGGGCGGAGAGGATGGACTGAAAGAGAGCCGCACGACCACCTGCGGACAGGCCCTGGGACAGAAGAACACGGTCTTCGCCATCTGGATGGGCTACACCTTCCTGTCGCCGGAGACATCCATTGCAGGAGGCCTGTACAGCATCTGGCATAACCTGTACAACTCCTGGCAGATCTACAGATATCAGAAACATTGAAACTATATGAATATCAAATCATTGACCACAATTTTCGCAGCAGGGAAATAATCTTCACAACTAATGATATGAGACTGACAAGAATACTTCTTTCGGCACTGGCCGCATTGCAGATTGCCTCATACACGGCGTATTCTGAGGAATCTCCACGAAATACCAAGACGTTGACCGACTGGGAGTTCCGCAGGGACCACGACTGGAAGTCCGGGGAAGGCTGGACTGCCGTGAAAGTACCCCACGACTGGGCCATCACAGGTCCTTTCTCGAAGGAGAATGACCTCCAGGTAGTGGCAGTGGTCCAGAACGGGGAGAAACAGGCCACCGAGAAGACAGGAAGGAGCGGCGGCCTCCCTTATATGGGCAAGGGCTGCTACAGGACATTCATAGACATTTCCGGCAATCTCAGCCGGACCATTCTTTTCGACGGGGCGATGAGCGAGGCTCAGGTACTGGTGAACGGAGAGAAGGTCGGCGAATGGCCGTACGGTTACAATTCATTCAGCTTCGACATCACCGATGCCCTCAGGCAGGGCCGCAATGAAATCGTCGTCCTGCTCGAGAACCGTCCGTTCTCATCCAGATGGTATCCGGGTGCAGGACTGTACAGAAAAGTGAGGCTGATAGAGACAAATCCTGTCCACATACCGGTGTGGGGCGTATTCATCACCACCCCGAAGGTATCTGCAGAGGAGGCCGGAATCAGGATCTCCACCAATGTCGAAGGCGCCGCCGAAGGCGAGACCCTGCTTGTCAGGACCAGGATTTTCGACAATGAGGGCCGCATCGTGGCCGAAAGAACGGACTCCAGGGCCATCTGCCACGGAGACCCTGCCATACAGAATCTGATTGTCCCTTCCCCGAAGCTTTGGTCACCGGAGAACCCGGTTCTCTACAAGGCCGAGACCGCCGTCATCCGTGACGGGGAAATCCTCGACATTGTGGATAACCGCTTCGGAATCAGAACGGTGGAGTGGATAGCCGACCGCGGATTCTTCCTCAACGGACAGAGGCGGATAATCAGGGGCGTCTGCCTCCACCACGACCTCGGTCCGCTCGGTGCGGCCATAAACAGGACAGCCATCCATCACCAGCTGAAAATGCTGAAGGATATGGGTTGCGACGCCATCAGGACCTCGCACAACATGCCTGCGGAGGAGCTTGTGGAACTCTGCGACGAGATGGGCTTCATGATAATGCCGGAGGCCTTCGACGAATGGGAGGTGGCAAAATGCGAGAACGGCTACCACCGGTACTTCAATGACTGGGCGGAGAAGGACGTGCTCAATATGGTCCGCCATTTCCGCAACTCCCCTTCCGTGATAATGTGGAGCATCGGCAATGAAGTTCCGACACAATGGACTCCGGACGGATACAAGGTAGCCTCGATGCTGCAGGACATCTGCCACAGGGAGGACCCCGGCAGGGTCGTGACCTGCGGAATGGACCAGTTCGACGCCGTGGTGAACAACGGTTTCGGCGCCAGGCTTGACATCCCGGGCTTCAACTACAAGACCAGAAGATACAACGAGGCTTATTCCAAGCTTCCACAGAACATAATCCTCGGCTCGGAGACCGCCTCCACAGTAAGTTCCAGGGGCGTTTACCATCTCCCGGGCCAGGCACTGTCGGACGGCAGCGTACCTGAGGACTTCAATGCTCTCTCAGGCGCACAGAGGATGCATCCGGACCAGCAGTCATCTTCCTATGACAATGAGTATTGCTGGTGGTCCAACATCCCGGACGTGGACTTCGCCGCCGACGAGGCATACTCCTGGATGACCGGACAGTTCGTATGGACCGGCTTCGACTATCTCGGCGAGCCGACTCCGTACGACACCGAAGCCTGGCCGAGCCACTCCTCAGTGTTCGGCATCATTGACCTGGCCTCCATCCCGAAGGACAGATTCTACCTCTACAGGAGCGTCTGGAACAGGGATAAGGCCACTCTCCACGTGCTTCCGCACTGGACCTGGAATGGTCACGAGGGCGAGAATGTGCCGGTGATGGTCTATACAACCTGGCCTGCCGCCGAGCTCTTCGTCAACGGGGTCAGCCAGGGCATCGTCAGGAAGGATACCACGCCTGTCAGCGAATGGAAGGGCATTCTTCCGGATGACAGGACATTGATGGGAAGATACCGACTCATCTGGCCGGACGTGAAGTACCAGCCGGGCGAAATCCGGGTTGTTGCCTATGACAATGAAGGCAGGACCGTGGAGGAGAAAACCGTCAGGACTGCCGGAAAGGCATACTCCCTTAAAGTCGCCATGGATGCCTGGAACGAGGGCGGAGCAGCTTATGCCGGAGTCGCCGACCCTGAGCTCATTTACCTGAATGTCAGCGTATTGGACAAGAACGGAAACATCGTTCCGAATGATAGCCGTCAGGTTAGAGTAAAGGTGGGAGGCGCAGGGAAATTCAAGGCCATCGGCAATGGTGACGCCACCTGCCTCGAGCCGTTCCAGAACCCGCAGATGCATCTGTTCTCGGGCCAGCTCACCGTCATTGCCGAAAGAATCGGCAAAGGCCCGGTTACAGTGGAAGTCTCAGCAAAAGGATTGAAATCATCTAAAATTACATTCTAATGGAAAATCAGGTATTGGACGCCATAAAGACAAGGCGCAGCATAAGGAAATACAGGCCGGAGCAGATTAAGGACGAGGAGCTCATCACCGTCCTCGAAGCAGGGACATTCGCCCCGACAGGCAAGAACCGTCAGGACCCGTTCATCGTAGCGGTTCAGAATGAGGAACTTATGAAAAGGCTCATACGGATGAATGCCGAGATTATGGGGACTGACTCAAACCCATACTACAATGCGCCTACCATCGTGCTGGTGTTCGCCCCGGCGGTGAAGGACAACAAAAACTCCGTCCAGGACGGCTCCCTCATTCTCGGGACAATGATGCTGGCGGCCCATTCCATCGGCCTGGCCTCCTGCTGGATCAACAGGGAAATGGAGATGTTCGCCACCGGAGAGGGCATTGAGCTGATGAAAGAACTCGGCATACCGGAAGGCTATATCGGCATCGGTGCCCTTTCGCTGGGCTACTCCGCCATTCCAAATCCCAAGGCATTGCCGAGAAAGGAGAATTATTATAAAATCGTGAAATAGCCATGGCTATCAGAATTGACCTTGCAAAGACCGTGAAACCGCTGTTCTGCGAAAGCAAATGGTGGGGAGACCCGGATATGCCGGCGGATATGGAATACCCGATGATGAAGGTGGAGGGCGAGGAGGACTACCCTCTCACCTTCGTATGCCAGATAAGATGCGAAGACATTGCCGCTCTCGACCCGGAGGGCCTTCTTCCTCATGACGGAATGCTCTATTTCTTCGCCGCAGTGGATGAATACGCAGGCTACGACTCTCCTGTCCATCTCGGCATAGGGGAATGGCCAAAGGGCTCTGTCATAGTGAAATACACCAAGTCAATCAATATGGAGACCTTCCAGTCCTTCATCATGGTGGACGACGATGACCAGCCTGTGACGGACGAGGCCCTGGAGATGAGCTTCAGCAGCTGCGATGATCAGGCGGACGGCATCAAGCTCCTCGGCATACCTTTCTTCGAGGAGGTCAGGGATCAGTATCCGGACTGCGTCAACCTTCTTCAGATAGACGGAGACGAGACAGCAGACATCAATTTCTATGACAGCGGAATGCTGAACATCATGGTAAGCCGGACAGACTTGGACAAGGGCCTCCTGAAAAGGCCGAAAACTTATATGCATTCATTATGAACATTGCCAAATTCCATTTCAATCCCCTGGAGGAATGCTGCTACCTGGTCTGGGACGAGACCGGAGAGGCTGCAATTGTGGACCCGGGATTCTACGACGGAAGAGAGGCGGAAGCCCTCTACGGAAAAATTCAGGAAAGGGGTCTGACGCCCAAGATGATATTGCTCACCCACGGCCATTTCGACCATATCTACGGAGTGACGGAATGCTCCCGGCATTATGACATTCCCGTGATGATGTCGGCGGACGACAAGGTCATTCTCGAGAACAACAGCTTCTTCACAGAAGGCTTCGGCCTCAGGGCGGCGGACGGCGATTTTGATTTCAAACCGGTGTCGGAGGGGGACATTGTGAAGTTCGGAAACATTGAACTTCAAGTGATTGCAACTCCGGGACACACTCCCGGAGGGGTATGCTGGTACGGGGAGAAGGATGCCGTCCTGTTCTCAGGAGACACGCTGTTCGCCGGGGCTATCGGGCGCACTGACAATGCCTGGGGAGACTATGACAAGATGATTGTGGCGATAATGGACAAGCTGATGGGTCTGGACGGACATGTGAGCGTGCTGCCCGGCCACGGCCCGGAATCCAGCATTGCCTACGAACGCACCCACAATCCTTTCCTGCAGCCTTTCAATGAGCCCGGGGGAGACGATCTGGACTGGGATGCGGAAGGAATTGAGCTGGATGGTACAAGAGAATAGAAAAAACGCTATATTTGCTAAACTTTAAAACCTAACGATATGATTTCATTTATTATTTGGATTATTGGCGTAATCCTGACAATCAAGGCTGCGATGGACATCTGGAAACTCCAGGGAGACGACGTGAAGAAGATTCTGTTCATCGTCCTCATCGTTCTGACGAGCTGGCTCGGAATTATTTTCTACTACCTGTTCAAAAAGAATTTCCCTGCGTGGGTCAAATAAGGTCCGAATCCTTCATCGCGGGACTTGATGCGATACTGAATTCACATCCGCAATACAGCTGATTATAAAAGCCGTGTTCGCGGATGATTTCGTTTCTGCGTTCCTGGAGCCCGCCTTTGCGCCAATTCATTTCCCACCAGGTCACGCCCGGAAAGAGGGAGCAGGCGTATGCTCCGGCATCATTGACTTGACGAAGGTCTTTCCAGCGGGAGGATGCGAGTGTGGTGGTAAGGACATCGAAGCCGTTGCGGGATGCGTATGAAGCGGCACGGGAAAGGCGGTAACGGAAGCATTCGGTACAGCGGAGACCCTTTTCCGGCTCGTGTCCAAGGCCACGGGCTATACATTGCCATTCCTTGTGGTCATAATTGTCCTCGACTATTTCCAGCCCCGTCTCAGCGGCATAGCGCAGGCATTCATTGCGTCGCCTGTCATATTCATCCTGCGGGAAAATATTGGAATTGCTGAAGAAAATGACGGGGCGAAAGCCTTGATTGACAAGGCATTCAACTATTGCTGACGAACAGGGTGCGCAGCAGGCGTGCAGCAGAATCCTGCTCCCTGGAGGTGTCAGGACAAGGCCTGTCTTGCATTTGCTTTTCATTCCTTCACCTTCTTGCGGCTCGGGCGCCAGAGGCCATAGATTTCGCTGCAGTTGCCGGCTGTAATGAATGCGTGGATGCCCTCCTTGCGGATATACTCCATCAGGGATGCGAACTCGCTCTGGGTCAATATTGTCTGAATCTCCACACCCGGAGTCTCCTTGAATCCGCCCTTGACCTCATACATGCTGCAGCCACGGCATAGTGTACTGATTATATATTGGCGGATTTTCTCATATTCATTGCTGATGATGCAGACTCTCTTGCGCTTGTTCAGGCTGACGGTGAAATAGTCCACCACAATGCCGTTGAACCAGGTTCCTATGAGGCCGATGACTACCAGCCTGAAAGGGTTGACGAGGAAGGAACTGAGGCAGACAATGACTCCGGAGACGGTTACAGAGGTGCCTATGTCCCAATGGAGATATTTCTTCATTATCATTGCCACAATGTCCAGGCCGCCGGTGGAGGCATTGATACGGAACAGGAATGCCTGTGATGCACCGAGAAGAAGGACAAAACCGAGAAGGTCAAAGATCGGGTCTCCCATAACTGAAGTCAGGCCAGGGTCCATGAGATTGGTATATGGACAAATCCATGCCCAGAAGTCCATGAAAGGGCCGAGGAGCAGGGATGCTATGACAGTCTTGAGACCTACCTCCGGGCCAAGGAAAACATATGCGAGAATCAGAAGGAATGCATTGAGTATCAAGACCATCATCGATACTTTCATGGATATTCCGACAGTCTCCAGAAAGGTGCATATCACCATTGCCAGACCTGATATTGAACCGAGGATGAGATTGCCGGGAATCAGGAAGTAATAGACTGCGGCCGCGCCGACGAGAAGGGCTGCCAGAAGCGCCACTATCTCAATCCAGAATTTTTTCTGGAAAAGGAATGCATATTGCTCTTTCATCTAATAAGTTTTGGTATGCAAAGATAGTAAATCCGATGACACGGCACACAGTGAAGCGTGAATAATTTATCCCATAGCCGGAAAGGAAAATAAAAAACGGGACAACCATGTAGATTGTCCCGTAAATCACTGACTCCTCCGAAGAGGAATCTGAATATCGTGTTTCAGATTATCTCTCTGAATCCTGGCCGCGACGGCCTCTTCCACCACGACGCTGTCCGCGATCTCCACGGCCCTGACGTCCCTGGCCCTGAGGCTGAGCTGCTGCAGCTGCGATGCCTGCGTTAGGAGAAAGATCCTTCTTTCCGTAAACCTCACCGTTGCAGATCCATACCTTGATACCGAGAGCACCTACCTTGGTGTGAGCCACTGCAAGAGCATAGTCAATATCAGCACGGAATGTATGGAGAGGAGTACGTCCTTCCTTGAACATCTCGCTTCTTGCCATCTCGGCACCACCTACACGGCCGCTGATCTGAACCTTGATTCCCTCAGCACCTACACGCATTGCGGTAGATACGGCCATCTTGATAGCCCTTCTGTAAGATACACGGCCCTCAATCTGGCGTGCAATGCTGTCAGCGACGATATTTGCGTCAACTTCCGGCCTTCTTACCTCGAAGATGTTGATCTGAACCTCCTTCTTTGTTACCTTCTTGAGCTCTTCCTTGAGCTTGTCAACGGCGCTGCCACCCTTTCCGATGATTACACCCGGCCTTGCAGCCTGGATTGTCACGGTAATGAGCTTGAGAGTCCTCTCAATGACAATCTTGGAAATGCTTGCGTTGGCAAGACGGTTCACGAGATACTTGCGGATCTTGTAGTCCTCTGCAATCTTCTCCGCATAGTTACCACCACACCAGTTAGAGACCCAACCACGGGTGATACCGATTCTGTTGCTAATAGGATTAGTCTTCTGTCCCATTTTTTATTCCTCCACTGTTGTTGGTTTCTTTACATCGAGAATGATGGTGATGTGGTTGGAACGCTTGCGGATCCTGCCGGCACGACCCTGAGGGCAAGGGCGGATTCTCTTGAGGGTACGTCCCTCGTCAACCATCAATGTCTTGACATATACATTTCCGTTGTCCAGCTCCTTGGCCTTGTCCTGGTTCTTAGCCTCCCAGTTCGCAATAGCGCTGCGGAGAAGTTTCTCGAGATCCACTGAAGCGGCTTTCTTCGAGAACTTGAGAAGGTCAAGTGCGCGATTGACTTCCACACCTCTCACTGTGTCTGCCACGAGACGCATCTTGCGAGGGGATGAAGGCACATCGTTAGCCTTTGCGATAGCTGTCTGCTGCTTAATCTCTTTCAGTCTTTCGGCCATCAATCTTTTACGTTTTCCCATAATTTCTGATCAATTAAGCGTTATTACCTCTTATTGTTACCTGAATGGCCTCTGAAAGTCCTAGTTGGAGCGAACTCTCCGAGCTTGTGGCCTACCATGTTCTCAGTTACATAAACAGGAATGAACTTGTTCCCGTTATGAACCGCGATAGTGTGACCAACGAAGTCAGGAGAGATCATGCTTGCGCGTGACCAAGTCTTCACGACCTCTTTCTTCTTGCTGCCATCATTCATAGCAAGAATTCTTTTTTCCAGAGCTTCCTGGATATATGGACCTTTTCTTAATGAACGACTCATAATCTCTAAAGTTTAATTCCGTTTATTTCTTTCTTCTTTCAATGATGAACTTGTTTGAAGCAGCCTTAGGATTACGTGTCTTGTAGCCCTTTGCAGGAAGACCCTTGCGGGACCTAGGATGACCTCCGGATGCACGTCCTTCACCACCACCCATCGGGTGATCAACAGGGTTCATTACGACACCACGGTTGTGAGGACGCCTGCCGAGCCATCTGCTGCGGCCAGCCTTGCCTGACGACTCCAAATTGTGTTCTGGATTTGATACCACACCCACGGTAGCGCGGCAGGAAACAAGGACCATCCTGGTCTCGCCTGAAGGCAGACGGAGAATGGCGTGGTTTCCTTCACGTGCAGCGAGCTGTGCGTAAGTACCTGCTGAGCGGGCCATTGCGCCACCCTGACCAGGACGGAGCTCGATGTTGTGAACGAGGGTACCAACCGGAATTTCCCCAAGAGGAAGAGTGTTGCCGACCTCAGGAGCGACTCCTGAACCGGACTCGATGACCTGACCTACCTTCAGTCCGTTAGGGGCGATGATGTATCTCTTCTCGCCATCCTCGTACTGAACGAGCGCGATACGTGCGCTGCGGTTCGGGTCGTACTCGATTGTAAGAACAGTTGCCTTGCAATCATCCTTTGCACGATGGAAGTCGATGATACGGTACATTCTCTTGTGACCGCCGCCGATGTAGCGTACAGTCATCTGACCGGTATTGTTGCGTCCACCTGTGCTCTTGAGAGGCTCAAGCAATGCTTTGTGCGGCTTCTTGGCGGTAATATCGTCAAAAGCGCTGATGACCATTCCCCTGGTACCAGGAGTCATCGGTTTGAATTTTCTTGTTGCCATTGCTTCCCTCCTTAAATATTACTGTAGAAATCAATCTTGTCCTCGCCGGCAAGTGTCACGTATGCCTTCTTGAAGTGGTTCATACGGCCCTTGATCATTCCGGCCTTGGTGTAACGGGATTTTCTCTTCCCGTGGTAGTTCAATGTGTTGACTGAAGCGACAGATACATTGTACATAGCCTCTACTGCGGCCTTGATCTGAATCTTGTTCGCCTTGCGGTCCACAATGAATCCATAACGGTTCAACTTCTCGCCCTGAGCCGTCATCATTTCTGTTACTATTGGCTTAATGATAATTCCCATCTCTCAATCTTTTTAGCGGCTTACTCTTGAAGAAAGGATATCCTGTACACCGTCTACGAGAACGAGCGAGTGCGCGTTCATAATGGCGTAGGTGTTGATCTCATTCACTGAAATCACCTTCACATTCTCGAGGTTGCGTGATGAAAGGTAAATGTTGGCTGAGTTCTCAGGAAGAACGAAAAGCACTTTCCTGTCGCCCGCCTGGATAGCTGAAAGGATCTGCAAGAATTCCTTGGTCTTAGGAGCCTCCATTGTGAATGGCTCCACGAGGGTAATCTTGTTCTCCTGTGCCTTGTAGGTAAGGGCAGAGAATCTTGCAAGCGCCTTGAGCTTCTTGTTGAGCTTGAAGGAGTAGTCACGTGGTCTCGGACCGTGTGCGCGGCCTCCGCCTACGTAGATATTGGCCTTGATGCTGCCGTGACGCGCACCGCCGCCGCCCTTCTGGCGACCCTGCTTCTTGGTGCTGTAAGACACCTCGCTGCGGTCCTTTGTCTTCGCCGTACCCTGACGCTGGTTTGCAAGATACTGGAGGACATCGAGATAGATGGCATGATCGTTAGGCTCGATACCGAAAACCTTCTCATCGAGAACGACCTTCTTTCCGGACTCTGTTCCGTCAATCTTCTTAACTGTCAATTCCATAATTAATCCTCCACGATAACATATGAACCCTTGGCTCCAGGTACAGAGCCCTTCACTACGATAAGGTTGTTCTCAGGGATTACCTTTACTACCTGAAGGTTGAATACCTTCACTCTCTCATTGCCCATGTGACCGGCCATTCTCATACCCGGGAATACACGTGAAGGCCATGAAGATGCGCCCATTGAACCAGGGTGACGGAGTCTGTTGTGCTGACCATGGGTAGCACCGCCCACACCGGCAAAGCCGTGGCGCTTTACAACTCCCTGGAAACCCTTTCCTTTGGAAGTACCGACGACATCGACATACTCGACACCTTCGAAGATGTCAGCGACTGTCAGGCTGTCGCCTAATTTCAGCTCTCCTTTGAAATCCGCTGGGAACTCTACGAGTTTGCGGTGAGGAGTGGTTCCTGCCTTTGCGAAATGCCCTTTGAGAGGGGCGCTGGCGTGTTTTTCTGTGGTTTCGTCATAGGCGAGCTGTACGGCGGCATAACCATCTTTTTCTACCGTACGGAGCTGCGTAACAACACACGGACCAGCCTCAATGACGGTGCATGGAATATTCTTTCCATCAGCACCGAAAACGGAAGTCATTCCGATTTTCTTTCCAATTAATCCAGGCATTGGTTTTGTTAATTAATTGTTTATTAATACTTTATCGTATTCCGCA
>JALFFZ010000011.1 GCA_022777585.1 Bacteroidales bacterium
GGAGGCAATGACTGCCGAGCAGATCGAGGGTTACGACATCTTCAAGGATTACAGCTGCGCCACCTGCCACGCCGGTGTCAATATGGGTGGTCTCTCCTACGAGCTGATGGGCCAGAGGGCCAATTATTTCGAGGACAGGGAGCTTAATCTCAAGTCAGGCCTCACCGACGGAGACAACGGCCGCTGGGCCCAGACCGGTGTGGAGCGCGACAGATACCGCTTCAAGACTCCGTCCCTGAGGAATGTCGCCCTCACCTGGCCATATTACCACGACGGCAGTGTCGAGACTCTCGAGGAGGCTGTTTCCAAGATGGCCAAGTTCCAGGTCGGCCGCACCATGCCGGAGGACAAAGTCTTGAAAGTCAAGGCTTTCCTTGAGGCTCAGACCGGTGTCCTGACTGAGTTCTAGAATTGAAATGACTGACTGAAACAGATTGTCATACAATGTATTGCCAGGGGCTTGCGGATTCCGCAGGCCCCTGTCGGCATGATGCGTGTCATATTTATTCAATATTGAAACGTGTAACTTTGAATGATTGATTTTGTATATTTGCACCATTATGGCATTCCGGAAATACGATACATGCTTCTTCGAGCGTTATGCTATGCTGCAGTTGCGTCAGCTGCTGGGGCATAAGTTTGACGGGCTGGTCAATCGGGACAGGCCGGATCTGCAGTCGGCGGACGGGACCACGCTAGGCATCGAGGTCACGAGGGCTATGGAGGGAGGAAGGCAGTCGGCATTGAAAATGCTCAAGGACATTTCGGGAATCTCGGCGGTGCCGGGGGAGTCTCAGGCCGACATTGACGCCATGCAGACCAGCGGATACGGATACGGACTTCGGGAAGGAGGATACATTGGCGGGCTCGAGCTGGATTACTGGATGGGGGCCCGTCCGATGAAGGAAATCATTGCCGGCAAGGTGGGGAAGGTGTCGTCCGGTTTCTATGGGGAGTTCCGCGAATTCGGCCTTTTCGTTTTCTCCAATGACCCTCTGACCCTGCCCAATGCCTATGCCGCCGTACAATACACATTGTCACTCCAGCGGCCTCTGGACGTGAAGTATTCCAGGCTCTACATCTCCGCAGTGTCGGATTTCTATGCCTGCAACCTTGAGGATGACATATCTCCGGAATTCAGAATTACCCCTTACCGGGTCGATGAACAGCAGCGGAGGGCCTTTTTCCTTTCTGCATTGGATTACAGATGCGGAGAGTAGGACATGGCGGTAGCCATTGAAAATGAATCATTGAAAGATGACAATAAGACAATACATTGAATTGGAGATAATTCCACGATACGACAACTTTGATGCAGCGCATAGGCGGGACCACGTGGAGTACGTCATTGCGCAAAGCCTGAAACTGGCGGAGCACTATGATGTGGACAGGGATATGGTCTATGCCATAGCGGCTTATCACGATACCGGCCTGGCAGTGGACAGGAAGACCCACCATCTCGAGTCCGGAAGAATAATGCGTGCCGACCGGAATTTAAGGCAATGGTTCAGTGAAGGCCAGATAGAGACAATGGCCCGGGCCGTGGAGGACCACAGGGCATCGAGCGACCACGAACCGCGCAGCATATACGGCAAGATTGTCGCCGAGGCTGACCGCCAGATTGACCCTGAAACTATCATCCGCAGGACGGTCCAATACGGGCTTTCGCATTATCCGGAACTGGACAGGGAAGGACATTGGCAGAGAATGCTTGACCATCTCAATGAGAAATATGCGGAGGGAGGATATCTCAGACTCTGGATTCCCGAGTCTGACAATGCGGCGAAGCTCAGTGAACTGCACGGTTTGATCAGGGACATGGATTATCTGAAAAGCCTGTTCGACAGGTTCTATGAATCATAGCATTTTCCCCTAATATTTTGTATTTTTGTGGGGATTTGACTATGACAGACAAGAAAACCGAATATATCGAAATCAGGGGCGCTGGAGCCCATAACCTCAGGAACGTCAGCCTCGACATCCCGAGGGGGAAGTTCGTGGTCGTGACCGGATTGAGCGGAAGCGGGAAATCCTCATTGGCCTTCGATACCATCTACGCGGAGGGCCAGAGAAGATATATGGACACCCTCTCCACATACGCCAAGCATTTCATGGGCGTGCTGGAGAAGCCGGACGTGGAGGAAATAAACGGCCTCAGCCCGATCATCGCAATTGAGCAGAAAACTACCGGGAACAATCCCAGATCCACGGTCGGGACAATCACGGAAATATTTGATTTTCTGAGGCTTCTATATGCCAGGGCCTCCAGAGCCTATTCTCCCGTCACCGGCAAGGAAATGGTCAGATACACTGACGAGCAGATAGTCAGCCTCATAATGGAGAACTATGCCGGGCGGAAATGTATCCTTCTGGCGCCTCTCGTCAGAGGTCGAAAGGGCCATTACAAGGAACTCTTCGACCAGCTCCGCAAACGCGGCTTCACCGAGGTCCGCATTGACGGGGAACTCAGGGATCTTTCCACGGTGACTGCCCTGGACAGGTACAAGGCCCATTTCATCGAGCTCGTGGTGGACAAGCTCAAGCCATCAGATGGCGACGGCAAGCGGGTCAGGGATTCGGTGAATATCGCATTGGGCAGGGGCAAAGGCTCCGTGGCTGTGATGGATATGGAGACTGGGGTCCTCAGCCATTACTCGAAACTTCTGGTGGATCCGGACTCGGGAGTCTCCCTCCAGGAGCCGGCTCCGCATTCTTTCTCTTTCAATTCGCCGGAAGGCTACTGCCCTCATTGCAAGGGTCTCGGAATGATAGTGGATGTCAATATGGACACCATCATCCCGGACCGCTCGGTATCCATCGCCGACGGGGGAATTGTCCCTCTCGGAAAGATCAGGGAAACCCGAAAATATGCTGTAATACATTCAATAGCAAGAAAATACGGTGTCTCGTTATATGCCCCTATAGAGGAATTGCCGGACGAAGTCATATCCTTGATAGTATTCGGCTCCGACGAACTTTTCCGTGTCGGGGACGGCACAATGTCGGAAATGGTATCCTTCCCCGGCATTGTGAGCGATATCGACGAGAAGGTGGTATGCCCGGTCTGCCACGGTACGCGTCTTAATGAGCAGACCAACTGCTTCCGCATAGATGGAAAGACAATATCAGAGGTTGCGGCAATGGAGATGTCCGCTCTCGCCGAATGGCTCAGGGAGCTTCCTTCAAAATTGACCCCGAGGGAGAACACCATTGCCAGGGACATATTGAAGGAACTCGGGGACAGGACGCAGTTCATGCTGGACGTGGGCCTGGATTATCTGTCGCTGGACAGGGCGACTGCCTCATTGTCAGGAGGTGAGAGCCAGCGCATACGGCTTGCCACCCAGATTGGCTCCAAACTTGTCAACGTGCTGTATATCCTCGATGAACCGAGCATCGGCCTTCACCAGCGGGACAACAGGAAGCTTATAAACTCCCTCAAAGAGCTTCGCGACGAGGGTAATTCAGTGATGGTAGTGGAGCACGATGCAGAGACGATGTACAATGCCGACTGGCTGGTGGATGTGGGTCCAGGCGCAGGAGCCGAGGGCGGGAAAATCTGCCTGAACGCTCCGGTGGACGCCCTGCTGAAGGATGTCCCCATAGCTGACGATGTCAAGCCTCATTGTATCATAAATGATTCACTTACATTGGATTACCTTAGGGGGAAGGAGTCTATTCCGGTGCCGGCTGAGAGGCGCAGGGGCAATGGCCTCACACTTGGCCTGAGGGGAGCGAGGGGCAACAATCTCAAGAATCTGGACGTGGATTTCCCGCTCGGGATGTTCATAGGCATCAGCGGAGTCAGCGGCAGCGGCAAGTCCACCCTCATCAACGAGACCCTGATGCCGATTCTCAAGAACAAGTTCTACAACTCGAAGATAAAGCCTCTCGAATATGACTCGCTGGAGGGTATCGGCAATATCGACAAGCTCATCGAGATAGACCAGAGTCCGATCGGGCGTACCCCGAGGAGCAATCCTGCAACGTTCACCGGCGTTTTCAATGACATCCGCAACCTCTTCGCCGAGACCAATGACGCCAAGGTCAGGGGCTTCGGGCCGGGACGCTTCTCATTCAACGTGCCGGGAGGCCGCTGTGAGGCCTGCAAGGGCGCCGGAATCAAGGTCATCGAGATGAATTTCCTGCCTTCCGTCAATGTCGTCTGCGACGAATGCCGCGGCCGGAGATATCAGGAAGATACCCTGGCTGTAAAGTATAAGGGCAAGAGTATCAATGATGTGCTGGAAATGCCGATCAGCGTCGCCTACGAGTTCTTCAGCGGAATCCCGAAAATCACCCAGAAGCTTAAGGCTCTCGTGGATGTCGGTCTCGGCTATGTGCATCTCGGCCAGTCGGCGGTGACATTGTCCGGAGGTGAGAGCCAGAGGATGAAACTTGCGTCCGAATTGTACCGGAAAGATACCGGAAACACGCTTTATATTCTGGACGAGCCTACCACGGGCCTGCATTTTGAGGATATCAAAATCCTGCTCGAAGTGCTCCGGAAACTCGTTGACAGCGGGAACACTGTCATTGTCATTGAACATAATCTGGATGTGCTGAAATGCGCCGACTACATCTTCGACCTCGGGCCGGAGGGCGGGCGCAGAGGAGGATGCATTGTGGCTCAGGGAACTCCCGAGCAACTGGCTGCCAACCCTGATTCAACTACAGGACCCTTCCTTGCGGAAGTGCTTGACAATAAAATATTTGGGAAATGATAGAAAAAGATTCGTTCAAGGTTTTCCTTGCCAACAGCGGTACTGATTGCGAAGTGCCGTTCCTTAAGAAACTGAAAGATTTGTCAGACGAGGTATGTCCTGTGGTGAAAGACAGGAGGACGGGTGCTGAATTTCCTGTGCTTGCGGCCCTGGTCGATCACAAACTTAAGGAACTGGACTATAAGCTCGCAGTCTCTCACGAGGTGGAGTTCATAGGTTACAATCATCCCGACGGCAAGAGGACGTATCTGCGTTCCCTCTGCTTCGTCCTCCAGAATGCCGTCCGCAGGATTTATCCGGATAAAGTGTTGATTATCAATCATTCACTTCCAAGCGGACTATATTGCACAATATGTGAGAAAGAGCCTCTCGAGGATGGGAGGAGAGCGGTTCATGAACTTGACGACAAGGCTTTGGAAGAGCTGAAGGCGGAGATGCTGGACATTGTTGTCCGTGACCTTCCTTTCACCAAGGTCAAGATGGAGGCCTCCGAGGCGGAGGCTTTGTTCACAGCGAACAACCAGCCGGACAAGGCGGCCCTTCTGAAATCCCTCGGAATGCTGATTTGCAGTGTTTACTACCTTGATGGACAGGCAGATACCTTCCACGGCCCGCTTCTGCCGTCAACTGGATATCTGAAGGTCTTTGACCTTATGCCGTACGGCGAGGGCTTCTGCCTCCAGTTCCCCTCTGACAATGATTTCAACAAGGTCATTCCGGTCAGGAAGCAGTCCAGGATTGCATCGACCCTGAAGGATTATGCCGACTGGTGCTCAATCATCGGGGTCAATGGAATAGGAACCCTGAACAAGGCGATTCTCGACGGCTATGCATCGAGGCTGATCAATCTTTCCGAGGCCCAGCACGAGAGGAATTATGCCGCCATCGCCGACAGGATTTATGAAAAGCGTGGACAGGTGAAGATTGTCTTCATTGCAGGCCCGTCTTCGAGCGGAAAGACATCCTCCTCTCTCCGTCTTGCCCTGCAGTGCCGTGTGCTCGGACTTCAGCCGAAAGTCATTGAACTTGACAACTATTTCGTGGACAGGGAGCATACCCCGAAGGACAGCGACGGCAATTATGACTTCGAGGCTCTGGAGGCAATGAACCTGAAACTTCTCGGGGAGCAGCTCAATGACCTTCTCGCCGGCAAGGAAGTGGAGCTTCCGAAATTTGATTTCAAGGAGGGGAGAGGCTATCCTTCCGGAAAACGTATCTCTTTGGGAGAGAAGGAGATACTGATAATGGAGGGAATCCACGCACTGAACCCTGAGATGGTTCCGGGTGTGGATAATTCCCGTATATTCAGAGTTTATGCATCTGCATTGACTTCGCTCAATGTGGATGAGAACAACAATATTTCCACTTCGGACAACCGCCTTCTCCGCCGCATGGTGCGCGACAACAGGGTCAGGGGCATCACCCCTGAGGAGACCATTCTCCGCTGGCACAGCGTGCGCAGGGGCGAGAACAGGAACATTTTCCCTTTCCAGGAGAATGCCGATGCGAACTTCAATTCAGCGCTCATCTATGAGCTGCCGATGCTGAAATACTATGCCGAGCCGCTTCTGAGGCGTATTGCCCCGTCTTCTCCTGCATATACCGAGGCGGTGAGACTGCTCAAGTTCCTGGACTATATTGTGGCCCTTTCGCCTTCCGAAATCGCCTGTATCCCTCCGACTTCGATAATGAGGGAGTTCATCGGCGGCCAGACTTTGTGATTCCTCTTGGCAATGTGATAGAGATTATGTATTTTTGAAAAACTAAATTCTTACAGCAATGAAAAAGTATGTTTGCAAAATCTGCGGATACGAGTATGATCCGGCAGTCGGAGATCCTGATAACGGAATCGCTCCGGGAACCGCTTTCGAGGATATTCCTGAGGATTGGGCTTGCCCACTCTGCGGAGTAGGCAAGGACGATTTCGAGCCTGTGGAGTAATTCCACTATTTCATTTCACCCTCGGCCTTCATCAGGTTGACATTGACCATCCTGGCCTCTATGCCGGCGTCAATGTATTCTGAGTGGGCCTGAAGCCAGGCGCTGTGAGCCGACAATGCTGTGTTGGTCGTCACGGCGCCGTTCTTTACGCCGGAGGTTGCCATACGGAGATTCTCCTCCGCGCTGTCCAGATTGCTCTCGGCCATTGCGACCTTCTCCAGAGCCTCATCCATCTGCTTCTCCAGCTGGGTCACCTGAAGGGTGATCATCTCACAGGCATCCTGATACTGGCTTCTGTACAGGGCTGCCTCGGCCTTGGCCTTGCGGGTCTTCTGCGTCGCCTCCATTCCGTGGAAGATAGGCACGTTCACGGCAACGCCCACGCTGAACGTTCCTCCCCATTTGTTGGTTATTCCATTGGAGGTCGTGGGGTTGGTGAACAGATAGCCTGCGGTGAGAGCCACCTTCGGCATCATGTCCGCGCGGGCAACGCGCACTTTCTGGTCATATATTTTCGCGGCGAGGTCGAGGCTCCTGGTCTCCGGCCTGTCGGCCAGGACCTCGTCCATTGCCTTTTTCTCCCTCATTTCCGGAAGCGGAATCTCTTCCGCATTCTCATCCGCGAGCATTATGTCAGAATTGAGGTCCAGGCCTATTTCCTTGCACAGTAGCATTTTAGCCAGGACAAGTCCGTTCGTTGCCTTTGTCTTCATCATATCGGCCTCATTGACCTTCACCTTTATGGATAGTTCGTCGGACTTGGTCGCCATTCCAGCCCTCACGGCAGCCTCCACGTCCTTCTGCATTCTCGTGAGCAGTTCGGCATAGTTCTCGGCCAGTTTCTTCTTTGCTGCGATGGATACAATCTGCCAGTAGGCCTGGTCCACGGTGGTCAGCAAATCCTGATGCTCCTTGTCATAAGAAACCCGTGCAAGTTCTTCGGCGAGACTGGCAATCCTGTTTGCCGCCACGATTTTTCCTCCGGCGAAAACCGGTTGCCTGAGGCTGACCCCGGCGATGAAAATATTGTGCACGTCCAGATGGAAGGCATCGTCAAGCTCAGTTCCGAGCTGGTTCAATGCCGCACTGATGTCAGTCTGTCCCAATGTTCCGATTACGGTCTGCCAGAGCGGACTCTGCATGTATTCAGCAGCGGCTGCCGGATTCGATATGATGGCCTGCTGGAGATTGCCCATGAATTCGTTCATCGAGCCCTGGGCAATGTCACCTGCGTGTGTCAGTTTGTCAGACATGTCGTCGCTTATGAGCGAGATTTCCTTGTCTCTGTACATATAGGCACCGGTGCCGCTGATGTCCGGATAGTAGTTGGCCCTTGCAATTTTCCTGTCATAGCCGGCCATTTCCACCTTTATTCTTTCCTGTTCGAGTTTCCTGTTGTTGCTTACAGCCATTTCCCTGCATTGTTCAATACTGAGGATTTGCTGTCCTGAGGCCGCTGCAGGCAGGGCGCAGAGGAACAATGAAGCCAGAATCTTTTGTGTTATTGTCATAATAGTATTCCTTTTTGTCAAAAATAGACTGCCCGAGTTAGACAGTCCGGTGGCCGAGTCTGCAAATTAATTGCCAATTAGTCCATAGAAATCGCCTTTTTGTAGTACGATAATACCAAATCATTGTCCTAAAGGTAGGATTTTTGGAAGTTTGTAAATATTAATCGCTTTCATTATCTTTGTAAAAGTAAGATTCGCATTGGTATGGAAGAACTGTTGCACAACATCAGCATAAAGAAATTCCGGAGCAGGTTCCCTGATACTCCCGGCTCGGCTCTCGGAGATGACCTCCTCATCGCTGACCTCCGCTATGCGAGAGCATTGAGCGTATTCAAGTATCCTTTCCGTTTCGACGGATACATCATCATCTTCTGCATTTCCGGCAAGATTACATTGGAGGTGAATCTGGACTCATTCCAGGTAGGTGCCAGTTCGCTTGTCCTGAATGTGCCCGGAAACATCATCAGGGTGTCGGATGTGGATTCGGATGCCAAGGATCTCCGGTTCATAGTTGTGGCAATGTCCAAGAGTTTCATGTCAGGCGTACGCTTTGATTTCAACCGCCTTTTCAATGACAGCATGGCCCTTTTCGATTATCCTTGCATAAGGCTGGACCGCAGGGAGAGAAGGCTTTGCCGCCAATATCTCGACCTCGCATCCGTGCTTCTGAACAGCGAGCTCCCGAACAAGAAGGAAAGCATAGGGGCCTTGATATCGTCGATTTCCTATGTGCTCGGGTCCGTGTGGACGAAGAAACTCACGGCTGTTGAACACAAGACCCAGCAGGTGCCTTCAGCCAAGGCCAAGAATGTGTACGACCAGTTCCTCAGGCTTGTCACCGAGTATCATACTTCGGAGCGCAATATGAAATTCTATGCCGACAGGCTGTGTCTGACCCCGAAATACCTCTCCAAACTGGTCAAGACCGTAAGCGGACGCTCCGCCCCGGACTGGATTGACGCATTCGTGGTATTGGAGGCCAAGAATCTTCTGAAGTATTCCGACCTGTCGATTAAAGAAATAGTGGGCAAGCTGAATTTCCCGAACCAGTCAGTTTTCTACAAGTTCTTCAAGTCACATACAGGAAAAACGCCGAGCCAGTACCGAAATGAGTAGTATCCTGGCCTTCTTTGCCGCATTGATGCTGGCAGCCGGCATTCATCCGAAAGATACGATTGCGGAAGCCGTGGTGGTTTCTTCCGTCAAGCAGAGCCTGAAGATTCCCGAGGTGGCTTCCCCGGTGACGTCTGTCACATTGTCCGCTATTGAGGACAGGGGAATCTCCGCTCCGAGGAATCTTTCCGCCGTCGTTCCCGGACTTCATATCCCGGATTACGGCTCTGCGATGACTTCTTCCATCTATATGCGGGGACTCGGCTCCAGGATTGACAATCCGGTTGTCTCCCTCTACGTGGACGACGTGCCTGTCCTGGACAAGAACAATTACGACTTCCAGTTTGTCGATGTCCGGCGGGCAGATATGTTCCGGGGCCCGCAGGGTACATTGTACGGCAGGAATTCAATGGTGGGAATACTCTCTGTGGAGACATTGGCCCCTTCTGTATACCAGGGTATCAGGGGTGGTGTCGAATACGGCTCCGCCAATACCGTCGGGGCCAGGATTTCGATGTACAGGGGCCGCTCAGGCACTTCCGTGGCCTACAGGCATTCCGACGGCTTTTATGTCAATGAGTATGACGGGCGGGACTGCGACAAGTCCGACGCTCTGTATCTCCGGGTGCGCTGCGAACTTGACAATTCCAGGGTGAAGATGGACAACCATTTCGCACTTTCCCTTCACAGGCAGGGCGGATATCCATACAGATTGTGGCAGGACGGTATTCTGCAGCCGGTGAACTATAATGACAAAAGCGGATACAGGCGTCTGAGCTTTACGGACGGCTTCAGGGCCGAGCTGCTGACCGGAGGATGGAAAATGAATTCCGTGACCAGTCTCCAGCTTCTCTTCGATTCGATGGATCTGGACCAGGATTTCACTCCAAAGTCAATGTTTACATTGACTCAGACCCAGAGGCAATATGCTGTAACTCAGGAACTTATTTTCAAGCCGGTTTCCAAGCCGGAGTGGTGGGACAGCCAGACTGGTTTTTTCTGCTTCGCCAAGTACAACAATATGAGCGCCCCGGTCCGCTTCCTCCGCGACGGCATCAATTCCCTTATCCTGGACAATGCCAATGCGAATATTCCGGAGGCTTTCGGGACTCTCGACATCATTGAGGAGCAATTCCCGATCGGGAGCGATTTCGGCATCTTCACATACAATGCTGCCTTGTATCACGAGTCTTATTTCAGGCTGGGCAGATGGCTGCTCACGGCAGGTGTCAGGATTGACCATGAGGGCAATTTCATGAACTACGACAGCAGGGCCGACGTGAATTTCATACTTGCCCCGTCGATGAAGGAGCCTTATCTTCTCCATACGCGATATGACGGCAGCATCTCGAATTTCTATTTCCAGATTTTGCCCAAGATTTCGGCGCTTTACCGCATAGGGGAGAGCAGGGATAAGTTCAGTGGGCAGGCATTTGCCACTGTGTCAAAGGGTTACAAGTCCGGAGGCTTTAATACGCAGATTTTCTCCGACATTCTCCAGAACAAGATGATGACGGATATGATGGGCGCTCTCGGGGTGCATCTTGACTCGGAAGGGGAGGGTCCCGATGCCGGGAATACCACTTACAAGCCTGAGACGTGCATGAATTATGAGGCCGGGGTGCGCCTGGCTTTCAACGGGGGAGGTCACAGGCTTACAGCCGCTCTCTCCGCATTCTATCTGCAGTGCAGGAATCAGCAGATCACGGTTTTTCCTCCCGGCAAGAGTACCGGCCGGATGATGGCCAATGCTGGCCGGTCCCGCAGCTGCGGCATCGAGGCGGAGCTGTCCTGGAGTTGGAAGGGCCTGTCTCTCCAGGCTTCAGGCAGTGTGCTCAATGCTGTTTTCAAGGAATACAATGACGGACGCAATGATTACTCGGGCAATGTCATTCCTTATTCTCCTTCGTCCACTCTTTTTGCCCTGGCGGCATATTCATTTGCGTTCGACCATCCATTTTTCAGGTCATTGGAAATCTCGGCTGACGTCACCGGAACGGGAAGGATTGTCTGGGACGAGGCGGGGGAGTTCAGCCAGTCTCCATATTATATCCTTGGCGCCGGGCTCAGGCTCGGTCTGCCGCATTCCACCGTTTTCCTGCGCGGCAGCAATCTGACAGGTACGGAATTTGATACATTTTATTTCAAGTCGGTTGGCAACAGCTTTTTCCAGCGTGGCAAACCTTTCAGAATAACCATTGGAGCAGATTTTGAATTTTAATATTTAACTATTTGATTATGAAAAAATTATCCTTTATTGCGGCTATTATGGCCCTTTTCATTTGCGGGTGTGAGAAGAATTCGGGCAATGACGAACAGCAGCCGGGGACTCTTTCTTTCTCCGGAACAATGTCGGTGATTTTCAGAGGTGAGACGGTTCCTACAGATGATGTAAAGATTGACGTGTCTTACGAGGAGGACGGAACCCTCTCGCTGATATTCAATCAGGTGAAGTTCGTGCCTCAGATGCCGGTGTCCCTGGATGTCAAGGTGTCAGGGATTACTTATATCGACAGGGACGGCGTGGTTACATTCTCGGGCAATAACATTATTCCGACGTACGGACTTGTTGATGCCGAGATGCCGGATTATACAGTGACAGGGCTTACCGGAACCATTTCCGGCAATAATATACTCAGGTTCTCTCTCAATTTCGGTGCTGTTCCGACTTCATACGAGGGAGCCCTGACCCTGTAATTCTCCATTTTCAGGTAAATAATAGACTTTTTCAGGCCATTTTTTTCGTGGAACGCATTCCGATTCCCGAAAAAAATGGCTATATTGCGAGATATGTGCAATGATGTGTACGACCACATGGAAATGTTACTTTATCCTATAACTAAACTAACAACTAAATGAGCAAAGAAATTTCAAGACGGTCGTTCCTGAAGACAGGTACGGCTGCTGCTGTCGGGCTATCGATGGCACCAGGCATGTTCGCCGCTCCGGCATCCAAGAAGAAGGCTGCTCCTGCACCAATGGACAGAAAACTCAAGATTCTCGGAGTTGGCATTGGAGGCCGCGGAGCAGCAGACCTCAAGGAAATGGAGACAGAGGAGATTATCGGTCTCTGCGATGTGGATACCAAGTATGCCGCACACGTTTTTGAGCGTTATCCTAATGCCAAGAGGTACACGGACTACCGCAAGATGTATGAAGAACTTCTCGACGAGGCTGATGCAGTTATGGTTGCAACTTCTGACCATACTCACGCAATCATTGCAGCCGAGGCAATTGCAGCAGGCAAGCATGTTTACTGCGAGAAACCTCTTGTGCATTCAATTTATGAGGCCCGCCTTCTCACCAGACTCGCTGACAAACATCACGTCAGTACCCAGATGGGTAACCAGGGCGCTTCCGAGGAAGGTGTGAGGAAGACCTGCGAATGGATATGGAACGGTGAAATCGGTGAGGTTACCAAGGTCGAGGCCTTCACTGACAGACCAATCTGGCCACAGGGCCTCCAGAGGCCTGAGCTTGTTGAGGAAATTCCATCAACTCTCAATTGGGACTGCTTCATCGGACCTGCTCCGATGAGACCTTACAACTCCATCTATACGCCTTGGAATTTCCGCGGCTGGTGGGATTTCGGTACAGGAGCTCTCGGCGATATGGCCTGCCATATTCTCCATCCTGTATTCAAGGCATTGAACCTCAAGTATCCGATTAAGGCTCAGGCAAGCTCCACCACTGTTCTTACGGAGTCTGCGCCTAATGCCGAGATGATCAAGTTCGTGTTCCCTGCCAGGGACAATATGCCTAAGGTTGCAATGCCGGAGGTTGAGGTAATCTGGTACGACGGTGGTCTCAAGCCGGAAAGGCCTGCAGGCCTTGCTCCCGGCAAGGATCTCAACTACCACGGAGGCGGCGTGATTTTCCACGGTACAAAGGATACTCTTATCTGCGGTTGCTACGGCCGTGAGCCATATCTTCTTTCAGGCCGCAATCCTGAGGTCCCTCACGTGCTCAGGGCGATTACCCTTTCTCACCAGCAGGACTGGATTCGTTCCTGCAAGGAGCCTTATGAGACCAGAGTGAAACCTGCTTCAGATTTCTCAGAGGCCGGTCCTTTCACCGAGATGGTTCTCATGGGTGTGCTCGCAGTCCGTCTCGCCGCTCTTAACATTGAGCTTGAGTGGGATGGTGAGAACATGAAGTTCACAAACATTCCTGACGACGCCACGATAAGGACTGTCATCCACGACGGTTTCTCCATCACGGACGGTCATCCGACATTCAAGACGATTTACACAGACCCTGTGAATGCGAATGCTTATGCCCAGGAACTCATCAAGCACACGTATCGTGACGGTTGGAAGCTTCCTGATATGCCGGAATAACAGATAGTTGGATATTTTAATTTTTTATGACAATGAAAAAGACAGTTTATGCATTATCGGTCATTGCAATGGCCGCAGTTGTCGCTTCATGCGGCAGCAATACAAAGGCTCCTGCAGAGATCGTGTTCGAGCAGGGCGAGACGGTTGAGACAAAGGTTGCCAATGAGGGCGCTCCTGAGTATATCAGGGTTGACAAGCCTCAGGTGGATCTGGCTTCCGTTCCGGTTGACAAGGATGGATACTATGTTCTCTTCGACGGCACTTCTCTCAATGGATGGCGCGGCTACGGCAAGGACAATGTCCCTTCAAGATGGACTGTTGAGGACGGCTGCATAAAGTTCTCCGGCACCGGTTCCGGCGAGGGCCAGACCGGCGAGGGCGGCGACCTTATTTTCGCCCGCAAGTTCAAGAATTTCATTCTCGAACTCGAGTGGAAGGTTTCCAAAGGTGGTAACTCAGGTATCTTCTATCTTGCGCAGGAGGTTAAGACAGTTCGTGAGGACGGTTCTGAGAAATATGAGCCTATCTATATCTCATCTCCTGAGTATCAGGTGCTTGACAATGCCAATCATCCGGATGCGCTCCTTGGGGTTGACGGCAACCGTCAGTCTGCATCCCTCTACGACATGATCCCGGCGAAGCCGCAGAACCAGAATCCTTACGGTGAGTGGAACAAGGCCAAGATTATGGTTTACAAGGGAACAGTCGTACACGGCCAGAATGATGCCAATGTAGTTGAGTATCATCTGTGGACAGACCAGTGGACCCAGATGCTCCAGGCATCCAAGTTCTCTCAGGAGAAGTGGCCTCTCGCATTCGAGCTCCTCAATAATTGCGGTGGCGAGAACCACGAGGGCTATTTCGGACTCCAGGATCACGGTGATGATGTCTGGTACAGGAATATCCGTATCAAGGTTATGGAATAAGTCCTATGAGAAAGATTTTGCTTTATATGGCAGTTCTGCTGGGCAGCATCACAGGATGCTGCCCGGGGACTGCTGAAACTGCCCGGAAGGACATAGGTGTCCAGCTGTACAGTCTCAGGGAACTTATCGGCAATGCGGAGAAGTATGCGGCCAATCACGAAGAGGTCTTCAAGGCTCTCGCCGAGTTTGGATATACCTCTGTGGAGGCTGCGAATTACAAAGACGGCCTTTTCTACGGCGTTTCTCCTGAGCAGTTCAAGGCTGATGTCGAGGCTGCCGGCCTGAAGGTTATGTCTTCTCACGTTGGAAGGGGACTTTCGAAGGAGGAACTTGCCTCTGGCGATCTTTCTTCCGCTTTGGAATGGTGGAAGGAATGTGTTGCCGCCCACAAGGCCGCCGGTATGGAGTACATTGTTGTTCCTCATATCGGCCTTCAGGAGAGTCTTGCCGACCTTCAGACTTATTGCCGTTATCTCAATGAAATCGGACGTATCTGCAAGGAGAACGGCATTCTCTTCGGCTATCACAATCATTCTCACGAGTACAGGAAGACCGAGGACAAGGTGATGCTCGACTACATGCTTGAGAATACTGATCCTGAACTTGTTTTCTTCCAGATGGATGTGTACTGGACTGTTTATGGACAGGCTGCTCCTGTGGAGTATTTCGCAAAGTATCCTGGCCGTTTCACAATGCTCCATATCAAGGATCATTATGAGATTGGTCAGAGCGGTATGGTCGGTTTCGACGCTATTTTCAACAATGCCGACAAGGCCGGTCTCCGTGACATTGTCGTAGAGATCGAGGGCTTCAGCACAGGTGACTGGCGTACCAGCATGAAGATGTGCGCCGATTATCTCCTCAATGCTCCGTTTGTGAAGGCATCATACAGATAGATTCCTGCGCGGGTCCCACAGTGGCTGATATTCTTACTTAGGTCCCGCCGTGGATATTTTTCTTACTCAGGTCTCGCCGTGGCGGGGCCTGAGTTGCGTTGGCGTCATTGCGCACGGTATGTTTTCTTTGTGATGTAACGTGGGCGCCGGAATGGTACCTCATTTCGCAGGACCAGGCCCTCCCAAACTGCGTTTGGGCCCCTCCCTCTAGTGCCGAGGGCGGCAAGTCCTGCGAAATGAGGTGCTATCCCGGCTCGTAGCATTGACGAGGAACCTTCCGAGATACTATCGATATTTGCATCATTGACGAAGAGCATTTCGGAGATTCATCATTGCTCGTTCACAAGATTTGCGGCGAACCTTACCACAAGTTCTTGACCTTGGTTGCCTTACTAGCGACGAACCTGCCTACGAAGCTCCTTTAAGCAGACGAAGTCTGCGATGGCGGCATCAGCCGCCGCGCGGAGGAATGCGAAGCGTTGGCCGGAGGCGATGGTGCGCCCGAAGCGCACACCCCCGTCATGGGGGCAGGGGAGAAATCTAAACAGCGCAGGGGGAAAAAGAGGAATGGCTCGCATCTCCCGACGCAAGCCATTCGCAATTCTAACCTAAAACTTAACCTATGAAAAAACTATTCGATAGGAAATATTGCAATTTCTATGCCGCCAACAGCCGTTTCTTGTCCCTGATAAGTCTATTTTTGACCTATTCAGGAAGAGGCGGCAGAAATCTTATTCAGTTTTGCTGCTGTCTGCAGTCTCTTTTTCCTGTGGAACGCATATAGGGTCCAGCTTGATGCTTATGATGCGTACATCCGAAATCGGTCTGTCGCGTCTGTCCGTTGCCACTTTGGCAATCCTGTCAATGACATCGAGACCTTCGACAGTCTCTCCGAAGACCGTGTAGGCTCCGTCGAGCTGGGCGCAAGTCTCTTCGCTCTGTACAAGATAGAACTGCGAGCCGGAACTTTCCCTCTCTGGGTTGGCTGCATCGCCCCTTCTGGCTGCGGCAAGAGCGCCCTTCTTGTGACGGTAATCCGGAATAATCTCTGCAGGGATGGTGTAACCGGGTCCGCCCTGACCGTATTTCTCTACCAAAGTTGTGTCTTTGGTGTTCGGGTCGCCACCCTGAATCATGAATCCGTCGATTACTCTGTGGAAAAGAATTCCATCATAGAAGCCGGAGAGGGCAAGTTTCTCGAAATTTGCCTTGTGTTTCGGAGTCTTGCTGTAGAGCTTGACCTTGATCATTCCGAGATTGGTCTGAATGTCGAAAATCGGCTCCTCCTCGAGCTTCTGCATCAGAGCTTCAGCCTCTGCCATTTTCTCGGCCTGCCTTAATGAATCCTCGCGGGCGGCCTGTTCGGCCTCAGATTCAGCCTTTTTGGAATTGTTACCGCAACTTGCCGCAATAATACCCAATGCCATTGCGCATATTGCAGGGAATAAATACTTTCTCATATCTCGATAGTTTTGAATTGTTGTGGCGTTTTTATGAAAAAGGATGACAGTCAATGTATTCCTGCCATCCCTCTTTGTGCTTCGGACGGGACTCGAACCCGTACAGGCATTCCTGCCCAAGGGATTTTAAGTCCCTCGTGTCTACCATTCCACCACCAAAGCCAACCGGATTGCAAAGATAGGAAAAATTCATATATTTCGCCACAGAAGAATGAGTTTCGCCAAAAATGTGTTCCGAAAGGAATAAAAAGTAGTCAAACATTTGCTTATGGCAATGAATAATTCTAATTTTGCCTTGGATATGTTGAAAATTGGCGACTTTTATACCAATTTTTAAGCCAAATACGAATATGAAAATTACTACAAAACATTAATAAAATGGGACTTTTAAATGGAAAAGTAGCTCTCATTACAGGAGCTGCCAGAGGTATCGGAAAGGCGATAGCTCTCAAATATGCTTTCGAGGGAGCTGACGTTGCCTTTACTGATTTGGTTATCAATGAGGCTGCAGAGCAGACAATAAAGGAACTTGAGGCATTCGGCCACAGGGTGAAGGGTTATGCTTCCAATGCTGCCGACTTTGAGCAGACCAAGCAGGTAGTTGACCAGGTAATGGCTGATTTCGGCCGCATTGATATTCTCGTGAACAATGCAGGTATCACCAAGGACGGTCTTATGCTCAGGATGACCGAGGCTCAGTGGGATGCTGTAATCAATGTCAACCTCAAGTCTGCTTTCAACTTCATTCACGCCGTTACACCGATCATGGCAAGGCAGAGAGGCGGCAGCATCATCAATATGTCTTCCGTAGTCGGAGTATCCGGAAATGCCGGACAGTGCAATTATTCTGCTTCCAAGGCCGGTCTTATCGGTCTCGCAAAGTCAATTGCCAAGGAGATGGGACCTCGCGGAATCCGTGCGAACTGCATTGCCCCGGGATTCATAATGTCTGATATGACAGCCGCCCTTCCTGAGGAAGTACGCGAGCAGTGGATGAAGACTATTCCTCTCCGTCGCGGCGGTACTCCGGAGGATGTTGCCAATGTTGCACTCTTCCTTGGAAGTGAACTCTCATCATACGTCAGCGGACAGGTTATCCACGTCTGCGGAGCGATGAACTGCTAATTGAAAAACATCGATACAGGGGGGCTTGACATGAACCCCGAAAGTTAGACAAAAAACTTTCGGGGTTTTGTTATGCGTAAAAAGCATTCTTATGAAGATCGTCTCAAGTATATGAAGATGCTTGAGGCGGGATATAGCATGAACTATATCCACGAGCAATATGGTATTGGAGATGGCCTACTTAAATCACTATGGATCAAGTACCAGCAGGAAGGTCCATCAGCATTGGTCAAAAAGACATATATCCGTGCCGATGGAGCTTTCAAAGAAAGAATCGTACGTGATATAGAAGAAAACTTTATAACTTTGCATGAGGCGTCCGTGAAATATGATGTCTGCACAACACGACTATCTGCCTGGTTGCGAATGGCTCGTGAGAATGGATATACTGCATTATATGAGTATAAAAAGCCGGGACGTCCGCCAAAGGATATGGGAAGGCCTAAGAAAAAGAAACTAGAGGAGATGACGGAACTGGAGCGGCTCAGATATGAAAACGAGCGGCTTCGAGCCGAGAATGCTCTGTTAAAAAAAGTGAGGGCCTTAGTCGAAGAAAGGGAAGCCCGTCTGCGCGAGATTGGGCGGAAGCCATCGAAGAACTAAGGCCAGAACACAATCTTGATATCCTGTTGGATCTCAAGAAGATGGCTCGTTCAACATTCTATTATCACACTAAACGACTCGGACAGCCTGACGGTTATGATGCCATCAGAGAGCATATTCGTAAGATATATCATAAACATCACGGTCGGTATGGTTATCGTCGTGTAACGGATCAACTACACGCCAATGGTATTGATATTAATCACAAGACCGTCCAGAAACTGATGGTTCAGATGGGCCTCAGAGCCAAGCGAAAGAAGCAGCGCTACCGTTCGTATAAAGGGGAACTGGGCAAGATTGCACCGAATGTAATCAACAGAGACTTTCATGCCGATGCGCCTGACCAGAAGTGGACAACCGATGTGACCCAGGTTAAGATCAAAGATAGGAAGATGTATCTCTCTCCTGTTCTTGATATGTTCAATGGGGAAATCATCTCTTATGTAATCTCCGATAGCCCTGACTTAAAGATGGTTATGACAATGCTCGACAAAGCCTTTAAGAAAAGGGACATACATGGCGACTTAATCTTCCATTCAGACCAGGGCTGGCATTATCAGCATAAAAGATATCAAAAAGCACTGGAGGATAGGCATATAACGCAAAGCATGTCGCGCAAAGGTAACTGTCTGGACAATGCGATGATGGAGAACTTCTTTGGGCTAATGAAAAATGAATTGCTATATTTGCAGGAGTGGGACTCTATCGACCAGTTCAAAACGGCTCTCCGGAAATACATCCGGTACTACAATAACGATAGAATCAAATTGAGGCTAAAAGGAAAGAGCCCGGTTCAATACCGAGCTCTGTTCCAATCGAAGGCTTCCTAAATAATGTTAAACCGTCCAACTTTTGGGGGTCACATCAGCTGCGGCCCCCTTTTTTGTTTTAGAAATATTTCTTTTCCTGGTGGTCAAGCGCAATGAAGATTGCAAGCATTATGGTAAACGCCCATAGTGACGATCCTCCGTAGCTCATGAACGGCAGGGGAATACCGATGACCGGCATTATGCCTACGGTCATTCCGATATTGATGAAAAGATGCATGAACAGGCAGCTTGCGAGACAGTAGCCATATATCCTTGTGAAACTCTCCCGGCTATGTTCGGCATCTTTTGTGATGAGCCAGATGAGGCTGACGTACAATGCTATGACAGCGGCGCATCCGAGGAAGCCCCATTCCTCTCCCACTGTGCAGAATATGAAATCGGTACTCTGCTCCGGGACAAAGCCGTATGTCGTCTGGGTGCCGTTCAGATAGCCTTTTCCGGTCAGGCCGCCCGAGCCAATGGCGATCATCGACTGGTTGACATTGTACCCGACACCTGACGGGTCCTCCTTCATCCCGAGCAGAACCTCGATTCTCTTCCGCTGGTGGTCCTGCAGAATGTTGTAGAAGATGAAGTCCACAGAGAAGACCATCATAATTCCGGCTATCATTGTCAGAGTCGATACCCCGGCAAAGGAGTCCTTGTATTTGAATGCGTAAAAAAGCACGAAAGGTGCCGCAATCCCAATCATCCCCAGCAGGATGTACAATGGTTTTACCGCGTACAGGAAGCCCCATGGCGATGCGTCAGCTGCCAATGCCTGAGCCGCTGCCACAGCTTCTTCGCCTGCCTCCGCATTCAAGGCAGCTTCGCCGAGCCCTGGAATCAGAGCATTCTGGAGGGCGGTCCACATCTGTGGAATGAAGGCGAGGAATGTCAGGCCGGCAACTGCATATAGAAGCCATTGCAGGGATTTCCTGTGGTTGAGCGAGTTTCCTGCGGCGATGATTCCGAGCAGGGCGATGATTGCAGTATAAGGGGACGTGGTCAATGTCAATATGAAGATTAATATTGCCACACCTATGAGGGTTATGAGCCATCCGGAAAGGCCCTCCCGGTACAAGACGAATATGAATCCCACATAGACCAGGGCGGATCCCGTTTCGCTTTCACCGAGAATTACAAGCATCGGCAATGCTATGATTGCGGCGACAAGGAGAAAGTTCGATATTTTTGACAATTTGAACCCCGGACGGCTCATCACGAAGGCAATGAGGAGAGATGTGGTAATCTTCGAAATTTCCGCGGGCTGGAACCTGATTGGGCCTATGCTGAACCACGACCTTGACCCCTTGACCTCCACGCCGAGGAAGATTACGGCGACGAGAAGGAATAGGACCATAATATACATCAGTCCCGCTCCACTCTCCCATAAGTTAGTGGGAATCAGGAAGATAATCAGGCTTCCCAGTCCCAGAGCCGTGAGAATCCAGATAAACTGCTTTCCGCTGTTGACGCTGAAATCGAGTATCCCGATGTTGTCACCTCCGTGGATGGAGGCGTAGATGTTCAGCCATCCGAAGAAAATCAAGGCAATATAGATGAACACCAGTTTCCAGTCATAAGACTGCAACAATGGTCTGCCGCTTCGATAACTTGTCATACGTCAATAGGTTTTAACCCGGGACATCAGGTCACCGTTCAACATTCTTTCTTCCAGAGGCTTTCTGTCTTCGCTTATAGTACCCGTGAGATATTTTTCCACAAGAAGGGAAGCAATCGGAGCTGACCATGTCGCTCCGAATCCCGCATTCTCCACGTAGGCGGCAACTGCGATTTTCGGATTGTCCATAGGGGCGAAGCAGATGAAGACGGAGTTGTCCGCTCCTCTCGGATTCTGGGCGGTTCCTGTCTTTCCGCAGATGTCCAGACCTTTAACCGCCGCAATGCTGGCTGTGCCTCCTGAGCCGAATCCGCTGTTCACCGCCTTCCACATTCCTTTGATGACCTTCTTGAAATTGGTCGTATCCACCATTGTGTATTGTCTTTCCCTGAACTTGTCGTCAATCCTGAGCGAGTCGGAATCCTTGACAATGTGCGGGATGTAGTAATAGCCCCTGTTCGCGACCGTGGCGCACATATTGGCAATCTGGAGCGGGGTTACGCCGATTTCTCCCTGCCCGATGGAAATGGAGATGACGGTCGTGAATTTCCAGCCTCCCTTGCCGTAAACCTTGTTGTAATATGCTGAAGTTGGGATGGTTCCGCCGAGTTCGGCAGGGAAGTCGCTTCCGAGCTTGTGCCCGAAGCCGAAACTTGACACATAGTCGTGCCATTTGTCAAGAGCTTCCGCCTGACTCCCGTATTTCCTGTTTTCGAGGATATTCCTCATCACGTAGCAGAAATATCCGTTGCAGGACATCATGATGGCATCCTCAAGGTCAAGAGGGGAGCGGTGGGCGTGGCATCCCAGCTTGTGCTTGCCGAAATAGTAGCCCTTGTTGCAGGGATATGTGTATTCCGGCTTGAGTACTCCTTCCTCAAGGCCAATGAGGCCGTTCACGAGTTTGAACACCGAGCCCGGAGGGTATGGAGCCTGAACCGCCCTGTTGAACATAGGCTTGTGCGGGTCGCTGACAATTTCCTTGTAATGCTTGCCGATGTCCGCCAGCATTTCCACGTCAATGCCGGGGCTGGATACCATTGTCAGGATTTCTCCGGTTGAAGGCTCTATGGCCACTAGACTTCCGACCTTGTTCTGCATCAGCTGCTGGCCGTATTGCTGCAGGTCGGCGTCGATGGTAGTTACAATATCCTTTCCGGGGATGGCTTCCTTGTCCATTTCCCCGTCCTTGTACCTCGTCTGAATCTGGTTGTGGGAATCCCTGAGGTAGATGTGGTAACCTTTCTCTCCTCTCAGGTCGGTTTCGCGGGCCGCCTCAAGTCCCGTCTTGCCGGCGTAGTCACCGGAGCGGTATTCTCCGGGATGTCTGTCCAGGTAGGCCTGATCCACCTCGGAAACATAGCCAAGAAGGTTGCCGCCGGCATTGAAAGGGTAGTCCCTGATACTTCTGACCTGTCCCTTGAAACCCGGGAACTTGTACTGGATTTCGGAAAACTTCATATATTTCTCGGAGGAGAGCTGCTTCATCATTATGACCGACTGGTAGCCGATTCTTCTGCGGTTCTTGCGGTATTCAGCCATTTTACCCCTGATGAAGTCCGGCTCGACATCCAGGACGCCTGCAAGGAGGAGAGTGTCAAATTCCTTGACTTCCTTCGGGGTTACGAGAATGTCGTATGCTACCTTGTTGCCGACTATGATCTTTCCGTTCCTGTCGTAGATGACACCTCTGGTCGGGTATATGATGTCATAGACCATCGAGTTGTTTGATGCGTCGATTTTGTAGCGGTCATCTACAATCTGGATATAGAAGATTCGGGCGATGAGAATCCCCGCCATTATCACAAGCCCGATTCTCAGTTTGTTGGCACGATCCAGTTTCATATCACCTTCCTCCGTACGGATCCAGAATTCCTGCAGTCACTAATGAGATGAGTATTCCCGGTACCAATGAGCAGCCGAATCTCACAAGGTTGAAAAGGAATGGCCTTGCCGGGCCTCCGTCGGCAGCAATGTAGAACAACAGGAAGAGAGCATAGGCGATGAACATGGCAAATGTCATTTTCATCACACCGAATTTCCTCAATGATATGTCCTCGTTGAGGAGACTGATTTCCTTGCCGAATATCCAGTCGCACAATGTTCTTCTCAATGCTGCAACAGGAAGGAGAGCGAAAACGTTCAGGCCGATTGTCCCCTCGGCAAGCAGGTCAATTGCAAGACCTGTGGCGAATGCGGCAAGCATTGCTGTGAGGGTGCTGAATCTGGTAGGAAAGCAGATGAACAGGGCCGGCAATAGGCTGATTGTGACATAAGCGCTGATATTCAAATAATTGCATATCAGAAGCTGTGCCGCCGCAATCAGCAGGAAAATAATACCGTAGTTGTGTTTCATTCTTCCGTATCTCCCTTCTCAAGTGACAGTATCTCATCGAGTTCCCTGTTCCGTACGAGACATACATACCGCACGGCGGAGAAGTCCTGGAACAGGCTGACATTTATTTCGTATGTGGCTCCGTTCACAATCCTTGAACCGGTTATTCTCCCGATCGGTATGTCTGGCGGGAAAATGGATGAGAAGCCGCTGGTATAGACCGTGTCCCCTTCCTCGAATTTCATCTGGAGCGGTATTTCCCTAAGCAATGCGTTCCCCATTCCTTTCCCATCCCAGGACATAGGGCCGGAGGAACCGTCCTTGCCGATTCTGGCGCTGATGCTGCTGTCCGAGTTGAGGAAAGAGATGGCATAGGAATAGTGCTTGCTGACAGCATCCACAATACCGATTACTCCACGGCTTGTAATGATTCCGGTTTGCGGCGTAACCCCGTCTTCGGAGCCTTTTCCGATTATGAGATAGTTGTGCTGTTTGTTGACGCTGTTCTTCAGGACCTCGGCAGGGATGAACTCGTATCTCCCCGGCAGACCGGATGCAAATGCCGCCGAATCTCCGGCTGCGTTATTCCCGACTTCATTCTCAAGTCTGGTAAGTACCTCTGTAAGACGGAATACCTCTTCTGCAAGCCTGTCATTCTCCTTCCGGAGAGACGCGTATCCCTTGATGGTCTCTGTCAGTCCCCAGACATTGCCCAGAAAGCCGTGAGCCGCCTTGGTTATGAAGAAGTCCTGGAGTCCGTTCCCGTGTCTCAACATACCAAGTGCGGCAATCTCCAATAGAATGAAGACTGCCGTATTGATCAATGTTCCGGTTATGGTTCTCCTGCGCTGCATCCTACCTCTTCAGGAATGAGCAGTTCTCTGCATTCTTGAGAGCGATGCAAGTTCCCCTTGCCACGGCATGGAGCGGATCTTCCGCAACGTGGAACTGGATGTTCACCTTGTCTGTCAGCCTTGTTGCAAGACCCCTCAGCAGAGCTCCGCCACCTGAAAGGTAGATTCCGTTCTCCACGATGTCGGAATAAAGTTCCGGCGGTGTCTGCTCGAGAACGTGGAGAATGGATGCCTCAATCCTGCCGACAGATTTGTCGAGGCAATGCGCAATCTCCTGATAAGGAATGGAGGCCTCTACAGGGTGTGCTGTCATCAGGTTGGCTCCCTTCACGCTGTAAGGTTCAGGACCGCCGTCCTTGAGTTCAGGAATCACGGCTCCGACTGCAATCTTGATTTTCTCGGCGGTTATTTCACCGACCTTGATGTTGTGCTGCTGCCTGAGGTAGGACTGGATATCGCTTGTGAACACGTCTCCGGCTGTCCTGATACTGTCCTGGATGACAATTCCTCCGAGTGAAATCACCGCAATCTCAGTGGTACCGCCTCCTATATCCACGACCATGCTTCCCTTAGGAGCCTCCACTTCGAGGCCGATTCCCAAAGCGGCGGCCATGGGCTCGGAAATGAGGTACACATCTCTTCCGCCCGCATGCTCGGAAGAATCCCTGACCGCCCTGATTTCCACTTCGGTACTTCCTGAAGGAATGCCGACGACCAGCTTGAGGCTTGGGGAGAAGAATGATCTTCTCTTGCTGTTGACCTGCCTGATGAATCCTCGGATCATCATCTCGGCAGCATTGAAGTCCGCAATCACACCATCCTTGAGGGGACGGATTGTCTTTATGCCCGGATATTCCCGCTCGTGCATCAGCTTCGCCTTATGTCCCAGCGCTATGCACTTTCCGGTGCTGCTCTCGACGGCAACGATGCTCGGCTCGTCAAGAACAATCTGATCATTCTGGAAGATGATGGTGTTGGCTGTGCCAAGATCCATCGCAAGTTCCTGTGTCAGAAATGAAAAAGCCATATCTTAAATCTCTATTATTTCAGTTTTTGGATAATTTTGTCAAAAGTACGAAAAAAATCTTAATTTTGCTTAGATATTCTCCCAATTATGAATAGAAAATGTTTTTTAATAGCGATGGCCGCAGGGCATGGTTCCCGTATGGGGACCGAACTGCCGAAACAGTTCCTCAATCTCGGTGGCCGGGCAGTTCTTCATACAACCATCAGAAAATTCGTTGATGCCGTTCCCGGAATATCCGTGGTTACAGTTCTCCCGCAGGGAGGAGAGTATGCCGAATGGTGGAGAAGATATTGTTTCGAGAATAATTTCAATTGCCCGCAATTGATTGTGAAGGGTGGCATTACACGTTTCCATTCCGTCAAGGAGGCATTGTCCAGAATCCCTGATGGCGCCATTGTGGCGATTCAGGACGGGGTGAGGCCGCTGCTTTCAGCAGACCTCATCAAGTCAATGTTTTCCAGGTTTGAGGCGGAGGATTGCCGTGCCCTTATTCCTGTGCTTCCTGTCGTGGATACATTGAAAAAGCTTGCCAGGGACAATGGCGGCAGGCTTGTCCTTACTACGGGTCCTGAACCTGACAGGTCGGTTCTCTTCGGGGCCCAGACTCCTCAGATTTTCAGATCTGAGGACATCAGGGAGGCATACGGCCAGGCATATGATGTAACATTCACAGATGACGCCTCGGTGGCGGCCAGATATGGAATACCTCTCACTTTCTGCGAAGGTGAGAGGCTGAATTTCAAGTTGACGACTCCGGAGGATATGGTTCTTGCGGAGGCGGTTATGAAAATCAGGAGGTAACCGGGCTATTCCTCCTTTCCGTTGCTGAATGTGGTGTTCTCATAATCCTTGACCCATACCTGACGGTCGATGGCCTCGTCCAGCGCAATCATCGTGTCAGTGGCAAGAATGTATGGAATCTTCTGGATGGTATTCAGAAGGACTTCCATAAGATGATCATTGTCAAAGCAATAAATCTTTACGAGCAGGGCGTATTTCCCCGTGACGAAGTGGCATTCCACTACTTCCGGAATCTTCTTCAGGCATTCCACCACCTCATTGTACTTGTCCGCCTCCGATAGGGAAATGCTCATGAATGCGCAGATGTTGAGGCCGAGGGCCTGAGGTTTCACGAGCAGCCTGGAACCTGTGATGACTCCAGCCGCTTCCAGTCTCTTGACTCTCTGGTGTATGGCCGCGCCTGAAACACCGCATTCGCGGGCAATCTCAAGGAATGGCATACGTGCATTCTTTACAAGGAAGGAAAGGATTTTCTGGTCTGTCTGGTCAATGTGATACTTGCTCATTGCTTTTGATTTTATATTCCGTTTCTGCAAAAGTAAACAAAAATCTACAAAGTATCACAAAAAGGCTTGTGAAATCTTAAAATAATTAAGTTTCTACAAGCCTTCAATCCTAAAAGATAAGTTTTCTTCCCTTACAATCAGTTACCTGACTCAGGATTTCCTACGTCTGAATGTCTTCTTGGTAGGTTCCGTTGAGGCAATGATTTCCTTGCATTTTTCCTCGGTCAGAGTTGCAGCATCAATTCCCTTCGGAATCTTGAAGTTCCTGCCGTCGTGCTTGATGTAAGGTCCGTATCGCCCGTTGATGACGTGGATGTCGCTTTCCGTGAACTCAAGCATCGGGGTGTTGGCGGAAGCTTTCTCGGATATGCTTTCTATCAATGAGATACACTCCTCGAGAGTAACAGTGAGCGGATCTTTTCCCTTTGGAAGCGAGGTGTTTCTGTCACCATACTTGAGGTAAGGACCGAATTTGCCCTTTGTGGCGATGATGTCAATGCCGTTGTAGCTGCCGACCTTTCTCGGGAGGAGGAAAAGCTTGAGAGCCTCCTCCAGGGTTATGCTTTCTATCAGCTGGCCAGGGGCAAGATGGGCGAACTGACGGTTCTCGCCTTCGCCTTTCTGAATGTAAGGTCCGTATTGTCCGAATTTGGCGACAACAGGCTGTCCGTCAGAAGGATCTTTCCCGAGTTCCCTGCTTACCTTGCTCCCGTATTCCCTGCTTTCCAGCACATCCTCCACCTTCTTGTGGAAAGGAGCGTAGAATTCCGCGATGAGCTTGTTCCACCGGAGCTGGCCCTTGGCAACCTTGTCGAAATCATTCTCCACATTGGCCGTGAAATCGTAGTCCATTATGTTGCCGAAGTTCTTTACGAGGTAGTCGGTCACTATCATTCCGATTTCCTGCGGGAGAAGCTTTCCCTTTTCCGCGCCGACAGGCTCGGCTTTCATGCTTTCTGAGATGATGCCGTTCTTCATCGACAGGCAGGTCACAGGTATCTTCTCTCCCTCCTTGTCCCCTTTCACGATATAGCCACGGCCGGTCGTGAGGGTGGATATGATGGTTCCGTATGTGGCCGGACGGCCGATTCCAAGTTCTTCCAGCTTCTTTACGAGGGATGCCTCCGAATATCTCGGAGGAGGGGTTGTGAACTTCCCGGCGGAGGAGAATGACTGCGGAATCATCCTGTCTCCGACATTGAGGGCAGGGAGAATGACCTCCTCCTCGTCCTGCTGGTCATCGTAACTTTCCATATAGACCTTCAGGAAGCCGTCAAATACTATCTGGGTGGCCTGGACAGCGAATTTCTCCTCGCGTTTGTCATTGACAATCTTTATGTTGGTGTTCAGCAGCGAGGCGTCGGCCATCTGGGATGCGATGGTGCGTTTCCAGATGAGATTGTAAAGCTTCTGCTCCTGAGGTGTGCCCTCGATGGAGGTGTTGCCGATGTATGTAGGCCTGATTGCCTCGTGCGCCTCCTGTGCCCCCTTGGACGTGGTGTGGTACTGCCTTGTCTTGGAATAGTTCTCCCCGAAGTTTTTCACAATGAAATCCCTGGATGCTCCCAGGGCGAGCTTCGAGAGGTTTGTGGAGTCGGTTCTCATATAGGTGATGAGCCCCTTCTCATACAGGCTCTGAGCCACCCTCATCGTGGTATTGACAGGGAATCGCAGCTTTCTGGCCGCCTCCTGCTGCATCGTGGATGTGGTGAATGGGGCTGCCGGGCATCTTGTGGCTGCCTTCTTGTCGATGTTGCCCACCCTGAATTCGGCTCCGGCGCAGTCCTCGAGGAACTTCCTGGCCTCTTCAACGGTCTTGAACCTGGTTCCCAGTGTGGCATTGACCTTCACGTTCCCTCCTTCGGGGGTGAAGACTGCGTCCGTCTTGTAGTAGGCTTCCCTGTTGAAGGCCATGATTTCCCTCTCCCTGTCTACTACAAGCCTCAGGGCTACGCTCTGCACCCTTCCCGCCGAGAGCTTCGGCTGAATCTTTCTCCAGAGAATGGGCGATACCTCGAAACCTACCAGCCTGTCCAGAACCCTTCTGGCCTGCTGGGCATCGACGAGGTCCATGTTGATTTCCCTCGGGTTCTTGACGGCATTGAGGATGGCCTCTTCGGTAATTTCGTGGAAGACAATCCTTTTGGTATCCTTGTCCTTGAGGCCGAGAACTTCGTAGAGATGCCAGGATATCGCCTCTCCTTCCCGGTCTTCATCGGATGCAAGCCACACCGTCTTGACCTCTCCCACAATTTTCTTCAGTTCGGCGACAACCTTCTTCTTGTCTGCCGGAATGACGTACTCGGGCGTGAACCCGTGTTCGATATCCACGCTCAATTTCTTGTCCTGAAGGTCTCTGATGTGTCCTATGCTTGATTTTACGATATAGTCGTTTCCCAGAAATTTCTGAAGCTTGCCGATTTTTCCCGGCGACTCCACAATCACAAGATTCCCCTCCATTTGTTTCATTTTTTTGAATTAGGATGCAAAGTAAAACACAAATGAGGCTAATTTCCAAATTTTCTATGTATTTTTGTCATTCTTAAA
>JALFFZ010000055.1 GCA_022777585.1 Bacteroidales bacterium
ATTTCTCAAACGAAAAAACTTTGCAAGGAATTCCAAAAGAACATTGATGCTTATTCTCCATCTGGACATAATATCAAATCGCCGTCTGAAAGAATTTTCCGGCTATTGCAGATTTTTGTTCTGTCTATAACACGCAAGTGGCGAGCGGAACGGCGCAAGGCGGAACTGGATAGCAAGGTTTCAGAAATGCTGTGTTCACAGGTTCCTGAATTGCTCCAGAAAAATGACTCTTTGACGGAAGAGAATTCTAGATATAGAGAACAACTGATAGAATCTTCCAATGCAAACCTTGCACTTTCACAAGAAAATTCCGCTCTGCAACAAGAGGTGGATAAAAACAGGATGGCTTTACAAGTAGTCCGTACACATCATCCTAAAAGAAATGTGGAAAGTCTATTCCTGATAGAAGATGAAGAAAAGAAGAGGCTGCTCATAGAGAAATTCAGCTCCATATTGGAAAGAGATAAGAATTTCAATGAAGGATATGCCAACAATATAGCCATTTTCTATTGGGCAGCATTACATCTGCGATATATATCGGACAATGTTGATGCCTTCTCATCAATGTTCTATGAAAAGTCCGGAAAAACTCGGGATGCATTTCGGAAGGCTTTGAGCAGGGCTAAGACAAAGCAAGCCGATTCAAGCTCTATTGAGTCAGCCGTCAAAGAGCTGGAAAATCTTTTAAAATGATGCAACCACGTGTCCAATTAGTTGTTCGGACAACTAATTGGACAGTAAAGCATTGAATTCCAAAATTTTGTGATATTATTTTGCAGTCGCTTCAGATTGAGGCGGCTGTCTTTTTATGTGGATCCCATAAGAAGAACCAGGGCCGAGTCTGGGCTTTTACAGCATGTCATAATATTTACAATTGAACTTATGGAAAAAATTGAACTGCCATCCATGGCAAACACATCTACTGTATGTTACACTATCAGTCACGATGATTTGATTGACTTCGCCAATGTGATAATCCAAAAATCACAAGAAGTTGCAGAACAACAATCCGCCAACCATGAGAGCCAGGAAGAATACCTTACTCGGAAAGAGGTAATGGCTATTATGAAAAGGTGCGATTCCACAATGACAAAATGGGCACGGACCGGATATCTCGAGCCTGTCAGAGTAGGCGGAAAACACCTCTATAGAAAATCTGACGTGGAAAAGCTCATGAGTCATTGAGGTGGTTAGCGAGTTTATATTCCGGCCTTGCCGAAATTACTCGCCGCTCCCCTCGGTCGCAGGTTTTCAACACCGGTGATTATGGGAAATGAACGAAGAACCGGGCGCCCTCCGATGGGCGCCGAAAGACGACGTCACAAGGTGACGGTCGTGCTGAATGACCAGGAATACGAGCAGGTCTCCCTGAAGGCTGAACTTACCCCGTTCACCATCTCTGAATACTGCCGCAAGGCGGCGCTCAGACATCAAGTACGTGAGGCCCTCAGCCACGAGGAGAGACAGCTGCTCAGGGACCTGTACAAAATCGGGGTGAATCTGAACAGGCTGGTCACCTGGCTGGAAAGAGGCAATCTCAATGAGGTCGCATTTGAGATCATGGACATCCAGAAGGAATTCACCGGAATCAACCGCTATTTCAGGGAGGTGCTGCGCCATGGTAGGTAAGATCGTTTCGAGCAGCGCACCGTACAGCTGCGCCAACTACTGCCTTAACCACGACGAGGCCACTATCCTCTGCTGGGAGGGCCTGGACATCGACCCCACCGAAGCCGCGGAGCTCGCCCGCTCCAACGGTGAAGCCAGACTCCAGCTTGCGAGCACGATGGCATACGCCATAGACACGAGCTTCTCGATTCAGGCTGAGACCAACACTGAGGTGCAGAAACCTGTCGGGCATATATCCCTCTGCTTCATGAAGGAGGATGCACCCCTGCTCAACAACAGGCGCATGGCGCAGATCGCACGCGAGTATATGGAGATGATGGGCTACCAGAACACCCAGTATATGGTGGTGAGGCACTGCAATGCGAAGGGCAACCCGCACGTGCACATATTCTTCAACCGTGTGGACAACTGCGGCCGCTGCCTGAACGCCTGGCAGGACTTCCGGCGCAACGGCATCGCCTGCCGCGCGCTCACGGAGAAATACGGGCTCAACTTCGCACAGGGCCGGAGGAACACCATCGTGCAGGACCTTCACGGCCGCGAGAAGGCCCGCTACCAGATCAGCAACGCAATCGACGCCGCACTGCCCCGCTGCCGGGACCTGCGCAGTCTCGGACGGGAGCTCCTGTCAAAGGGCATCACGATGGAGATACACCGCCGCAACAACGGCAGCATCCAGGGCCTGAGTTTCAGCAAGGGGGACGATGCGCGCCCGAGCGTGGTGCACCGTTTCCGCGGCTCGGAAGTCGGAAGGGCATATTCGTACGAGAAAATCAGGAAGGCCATCGAAGGCCGGGAGGAGAAGTCCGAGGGGAAGAGTCTCACCGAGTCCGTCACCGAAAGAAACGAAAGCCAGAGCAGGAGTCAGGGACAGAGCCTTGCCGCAAGCATAGGTGACATTCTCTTCAGCTCGCTGGGCAGTTCCGGCAGTACAGAACACGACATTCAGGAGAGGCCCGAAGAAAGGAAGAAAAGGAAGATTGGCTTCCGCAGATAGAACAAATATAAATTCAGGAATATGGCAAAGAACAATAATGCTCCTGACAGGCATATACAGGAGCAGAACGAGCAACTTACGTCGCAGAAGATACTCAAGCAGGTCAATGACCTTTGCGACAATCTCACAAGGCAGTTCAACAACGCGATGGAATACCAGAACGACCCGGTCAGGGTGGTCCCGGCGGAAGACGTGCACAAGGCGGTTACCGTGGTCACGAAGTTTCCGTTGAAGTACCAGGAAACCATCGATGCCCTCAAGTCATATGTCAAATCAAACAATGACGAACTCCACCGTCTGAACGGCAACTACTGTGCTCTTTCGTCATCATATGCGACCCTGTCAGACAAAACGAAATCGTTGGAAGCAAAGATCCGGGAACTGAATGCCGAGAAAGACGCTTTGGAGAATCAGATTGAAGCATTGAACACTGACGGATGGGACAGGTTCGTGAGGAATGTCAAGCGGCATTTCAAACAGTGGTTCTCGGATGAAAACATTTTCAAATGGACTCTATGCGCATTACTAATTGCAATTGTCCTATGCATCATTATCGTTCTCGACAGTGCATACTGGTCAACGGATTCGCTTGCAAGGCGCGCATATGATTCGGCAGTCGAAATGAAATGGAAGAACCCGGGGAGGTATTATCAGGAGATTCGGGAGGAGTGCAGAGAGAACGGAAGGAAAGCCGGCAGGCAACTGGTCGAGTATTATGAGAGTCTTGCCGAAGAAAAGAAACAGGAGGCCGATCAATGAATGCGGCCGATGGAATGGCACGGCATTTCCGGGAAATGCTGGACAGGAAGCAAAGCTTTGAAAACCTTGGCCTGCTGAAGATGAAGTCCGGCAATGACTTCGTTGAAGATGGCCTCCGACTTCCGGATTCGGTTCTTTACTTCCACGGCCTGATAGCTGAGAACGAGATCACCGTACTGTTTTCCAAACCCGGAGTCGGCAAGTCTATCCTTGCCGTACAGATAGGTGTGGAAATAGCTAAAGTAAAGCCTGTATTGTACATAGATTTGGAATTGTCAGTCAAACAGTTCCAGAAGCGATACACAGTTCAGGGAATACGCTTCAATTTCCCGGATAACTTCAAGAGAGCGGAATTCAACACGGACGATCCCATAACGGATGGAATGGAGGAAGGGCTGCTGGAGAGCATAGAGCTGGCGGCGCAGAAAGGAATCCAGGTAGTGATTCTGGACAATATCACCTACGCCTGCCCCGATGCGGAAAGGGCGGATTCTGCGACCATATTCATGCAGAGGCTGAAACACCTCAAGGAAACTTACCGCATCACCCTGATCATACTTTCGCACACGCCGAAGATACCTGACTACAGGCCTCTGACATTGAACGACCTTGCCGGTTCCCACAAGCTGATGGCTTTCGTGGACTCCGCCGTCGCTCTGGCAAGGGTTCCGGGGAAGACTCCGCAGCGATACATCAAGCAGGTCAAAGTGCGCAGTTCCGAGGCCATCTACGACGGAGAACACGTGGCCCTGCTCGAACTGGTGGACAGTATGGGATGGCTACATATGGAATTCATCGGCGAGGCTTCGGAGAACGAACTGCTGTACTCGGCCGAACACGACCCGAGAATCGACGAGGCCAGGGCATTGCACTCGGAAGGAAAGAGCCTGAGGGAAATAGCCGCGATAATGAGTGTGGGCAAGAGCACCGTAAGCAGATGGCTCAAGGAAAAGACTGTCCCGGGTGTCCCAACTGTCCCAAGTGTCCCGGGTGCGGGACAAACGGGACAAACGGGACAGTGGGACACAAACCAGAGACAATATGAAGAAAAACTACCGTTACCACCTGCTGAAGTATAAGGGCAGAAGCAGCCGATTCCGCTGCCCGAACTGCGGACGCCCGCACTGCTTCACGCCCTACGTGGACGAAAACGACGTCCCAGTGAATGTGGAACGCTACGGCCGTTGCGACCACGAGCAGAGTTGCGGCTACAATCTCTATCCTCCGTACGAGCCGAATCGGCAAGGCGGAAAGGTTTCCACCTTGCCCAAATCCGGGAAACGACCCGTCAGGCGCCGCAAGGAACCTCAGAAAGGATTGTGTCTGCTCCCGATGGAAATTGTCCGGAAAACGCTGCTTTTCACGCCAAAGAACGGATTTGTCGCCTTTCTTTCCGGACTGTTCGGCGAGGAGACAGCAAAGTCGCTCGTGGAGAAATATCGTATCGGGACGACAAAGGACGGATATACCGTTTTCTACCAGTTTGACATCCGGGACCGGTGCCGCGCCGGAAAGATCATCCCCTACAATCCCCGGACCGGCCACCGCATCAAGGACGGCTCCGTTCCGGCGGCAATGTGGGTGCACAGCCGGCTGAAAGCACAGCAGCAGCTGCCCGATGATTGGACGCTGTCCCAGTGCCTGTTCGGAGAGCACCTGCTCCCCCTCTGCCCTGAGCTCCCCGTTGCCCTGGTAGAAGCCGAAAAGACTGCGGTCATCTGCTCCGCAGTCTTTCCGGAATTCCTCTGGCTCGCCACCGGCGGACTCGGCCAGTTCAACGACCGCGTGAAAGTCCTCCTCAGTCGCCAGGTTATCGCCTTCCCCGACCTCGGCGCCTGTGACCGATGGCGGAAGAAGGCAAAGGACTATCCCCTGCTGGACATCACCGTGTCCGACTACCTTGAGAAGAACGCCACCCCGCAGCAGAGGGAGATGGGCGCCGATCTGGCGGACTTGGTGGTGGAGGAGAGGATGGAGGAACCTGCATTCCCGTCGATTACCTAACGAGTTAAATATAATCGGTATGGGACAAGGAACTAAAGCAATCCATGAGTACACAACGCCTCATTGGACGTCTGGACCCGAATACTGGTGATGTGATTGAAACCGATGGCCGTCGTCGCGGCGGAAAGCCCCTTGGAGAAACCTCTGTCCCGGTAAAGGCTGCTCCCAATAAACCTGTTAAAATACAGCAGTTTATTCCTGTTGAAAGGAAGTTCTGCGGAGCAACATATCTGTTTGAGGCCATCAGCGACAAATTGGGGCTCACCTCGGACCTGAAATCTTGCTTTCCTGCGACGTACAAGATGCTATTATCGATTGCGTATTACCTGATTCCGGACGGCTCTGCTCCGCTATTTCGCTTTGGGGAATGGGCGTCTTTGCACACTCATCCGTACGGAAGGGATATTCCATCCCAGCTTAGCAGCAAGTTGTTCGCCTGCATCACTGAAGATGAAAAGATGAAATTCTTCCAGATGCAGGGGCGTAGGCGTCTTGAAAATGAATATCTTGCCTATGATACCAGTTCAATCTCAAGTTACTCAGAGCAACAGCGAAGAAGCTAAGAAGCTGTTTGGCAAATACACTTTACAGGGCCTGCTTGATGAACTTGATATCATCGAGTGCCTCAAGCAACCAGGCAAAGACCCTTATATCGGTGAAATCCTTACGAAGCAACGGGACATCTACTGTGTCATGGATGTACAGGCACCAGAAAGCATAGCCTCGTTATGTGTTGATGCAGGAATGTAGGTTGATAGATACCTGATGACCGGGGATGGAATCGTGGCAAACCGGGGGGGGGTGAATAGCGTGACCTTGCAGCTGACTTGTCCTGACGTGGGTTTACAAGAGTAGAGCACTCAATGTAAACTTAATAAAGGACAAATGGAACAAGAAACAAGACGTTACAATGATGCTGAGAAGCTTCAGATCATTGAGGAGTACATGAATTCCGGCGAGTCAATGGAGACTTTCCAGGGAAAATATGGGATGGGACATTGCACTTTATCGAGATGGATGACTAAATTTGGGCTTTCAAACACATCCCAAAAACAGTTCAACGAGATGAAGAAAGCAGTAGAACGGGCTCCGGAGAAAAGCCAGAGAGAACTGACGCTCGAAGCAAAGGTCGCCCAATTGGAGAAGGAATTGAAAGAAGAGAAACTGAAATCATTGGCCTTCAGTACAATGATTGATGTTGCGGAAGAAGAGCTAGGCATCGACATACGAAAAAAAGCTGGTGCCAAACAGTAGGCAAGCTTCGCGTATTGCTTCCGAAGATGTCAGTAGATGCAATATGTGCACTGTTTGGCAAGACAAGACAAGCTTACTACCAGAGACTTGGCTATCAGTATCAGGAGGCTGCGGAAGAAAGCATAATCCTGGATCTGATAGCAGAACTGAGAAAGGATATGGGCAGGATGGGAGGACGCAAGTTGTGGCACGAAATCAATGAGGCACATCCCAAAATGATAAGCCGCGACAAGTTGTTTGACATACTCGACAAGTATCATCTGAAGGTGCATAGACGCAAGCGTACGGTGAGGACGACATGGAGCGAGAGTTGGCTGCACAGGTTCCCGAACCTGGTGAAGGATCTTCTCCTTACGGCCGCCAATCAGGTATGGGTGAGCGATATAACCTATATCGAGACAGAGACAGGCTTCGTCTATCTCCATTTGGTGACAGATGCTTACTCGAAGAAGATAATGGGATGGTGCCTGAGTCCGAGTCTTCACGCTGATGCTACCATATCTGCTTTGCAGATGGCTATACGCAATGCCGGATGTGACCTGAAGGGCCTGATACACCACTCTGATCGAGGTTGCCAGTACTGCTGCGAGAAATATGTAAAGCTCCTGCAGAACAACGGAATCGAGATAAGCATGACTCAGGACGGAGATCCGAGAGATAACGCCATTGCAGAACGCTTGAATGGCATATTGAAGACAGAATGGCTCTATGATGACCATTTCATCGGCTTTGATGATGCTTACAGGCGTGTTGCAGAGGTCATAAACCTCTACAACAACAAGCGGCCTCACTTAAGTCTGAACTACAAAACGCCTGCAGAAGCCCATCTTGAGACGGGAGAGCAGAAACGTGTATGGAAGAACTACTACAAGGGCAACAACCCCGAGGAAGTAGCAAAAGTGATAAGTGATTTGACAAGCGGATGCAGGATATCCGCAGCGTATTGACAATAATGAATGATTGCTCCCAAGAAAGGCAAAGGTACCGGTAGCCTCACGGTCCGTCAAGGCCAAGACAAGCGCCTACGGCGGCATTGACTGAAAGTTCGGATACCACTCAGAGTGGCCTATCTTGGAATCAATCGGAAAGTATGAACAAAAATAACGGCTCAAAACTGTAAACAAAAATCAGGACGGGTCAAGCGTGGATCAGCGAGAGTTTGAGGATCTGCTTGCAGCCCTTGACGTCTTGCCCGTGCGTGTCAATAGATGGTTGCGTTCTTTCGCTAGCGTTCAAGCGACTTCGTCGATGATGTTGGCTTTCGAAGAAAGGCTACGAGGGCAAGTGCTGCTTAATATATACAACGAATCCCCGACACGGTGCCGAGGATTGTAGTTGTCAGATAAATGGGAATTTACGTTTGTAGAATTCTGAATGAGGACTAAATAACTCTTTAAATACTTCATGCAAGTGCTCAGAGTAGCCATCACCTCGAACTGCTATAGATTCAGAATGGATAATCCAATCTATAAACTGAATAGCATTATTTTCCAAAGGCATATCCAGTAGACTATAAGTTTTGGATAGTTTGCGAAGTGATTCACGTAAATCATTTATAATCTCGGGAGTGGGCTTTTTTAAACCTTCATTTGGCATAGAAAGGCCAAAATTAAGAGCATATTCAGCAATTACTTCCGCATCTTCATCCAAAGCTAAATGAGAACCGGACATTTGTGCATAAAATGTTTTTTCCAACGTAGAAAGGTTGTCTATTAAATATAGACCAATACCTCCAAGAAGTTGGATAGAGTCATAATATCTAAAGTAACCTTCAATTTTAGATATTTCATCAGAGATAATCTCATTAAGAGCATCTTTATTCTCAAGGACCTTGACTAATTCTTTACCATAGCTTTTGAATTTCTTCAACATCGAATTGCTTGTGATTTAATCATAGTTTCCGCGTTTTTTCTTTTTCTTAGGTGCCGGTTGCCTACGTTTAGTTTTATGACATTTGTGTGACATCTTTTTGAAGATTATGTGTATCAACGTTAAAATTATAGATATTATAGGTGGCATATACTTATTTCACCATAATGATATAATATAGGATTTAAGAATTCAGCAGTTACAGAATATAATCCGATTACTGTTAGTTTGGTTCAGAGATCTACAAGTTTAATGATATATTACTGGCGAAATGTAAATGATTTATTTATTGAGAATTATTCTAAAATAGATTTGCAGCCTTTAAGTCTGGTTTATTAGCCTGAAATCAGCTGGTTTTCATATTCTCAAAAAAGGGGGAAACTGATGAGTCACTGATGAGAATGTTATCCGAATGGCATAAGAATGTTTCCGAGTGACATGGGGCTGAAATCGTAACCCTCAGGGTTGAAGCCCATGAATTCTTCCTGCATCATGATATCCGCCGATTACAGAGCGAACAATGTTTTTTTCAGTGATTTCGAATATGACAATGACCATATATATTCCCAGATTTCACCTCCGGAATTCCGTCTTTACAAAGAAATGGCACTGTAGATGAACAAATCGGAAAGACAATTGAACGGTTGAGATACTATATTCCTGTGAATAGTGTTAAATTTGCTGAAACATGATACCATATTTCAGCAGATATGAAAAGAATACTAATGTATCTGGTTGCGACGCTTGTATTCGCAACCGCTGCGGGAGCCCAGGGATGGTTCCGTCAGCCTACTCCTAACGACACTCTGCGTTCGACAGTTATCCTTCCAGACAATTCAGTGGTTTTCCAGATCTATGCTCCTGAGGCAAAGAGCGTTGCTGTGGCAGGTGACCTTCCATGGGACAAGCCGGCTAAGTTCGTGAAGGAGGAGAACGGCGTATGGAAAGGCCGTATCTCTGCTATGACCGAGGGCCTTTACCGTTATCGTTTCATCGTTGATGGTGTGAGCGTGTATGATCCTAAGGCGCCTTCTGCTTCTGAGACATCGGCTTTACTTTCAGTAGCTCCAAAGGGTGACGAGTTCTTTGCAATGAAGAACGTTCCTCATGGTGCAGTGGCTGAGAGATATTATTGGTCTCAGACACTCGGAACAATACGCCGTATGCATGTCTGGAATCCGGCAGGATATGAGAAGTCGCCAGAAAAGCTTCCAGTTCTTTATCTTGTGCATGGAGGCGGGGACACAGATAATTCATGGCCGGGGGTTGGTGCGGCAGGTCTCATTCTCGACAATCTTATGGCTGAAGGAAAGATGAAGCCTATGGTTGTGGTCATGCCTAACGGTACAATCGAGATGCCTGACGGAAACTTCATGGGTGAGGTTCCTCTCTTTGCTCAGGATATGATTACAGACATCATTCCTTTCATCGAAGCAAACTATAATGTTTATACAGACCAGGATAATCGTGCGATGGCAGGCCTGTCAATGGGTGGAATGGAAACTCTCGAGGTGACTCTCAACCATCCGGAGATGTTCCGTTATGTGTGGGTTCTGAGCTCTAGCTTCGCTCCGGGTAACAAGGAGGTCTATGAGTATGAGCGTGGCCGTCTCAAGAAGGAAGCGACACGCTATAACAGGAACTTCAAGGAACTTGTGTTCACTCAGGGAGGTCCATCTGATATCGCATACAACAACTGCAAGGAGACTCTCAAGCTTTTCGATGAGGCGGGAGTGAAATATGAATATCATGAGGTGTCGGGAGGACACTCATGGGAGGCATGGCGCCAGAACCTCTACGACCTGGCGCAAAGACTGTTTAAATAAATTCGTGCAATGCATAAATGATTGCTGCATAGTGTATTATGATATCTCCTTTCTCCCCTTTGTCGGCAAGGAGATATCATAATTTGTTGAGGATTAAGGGGTTAATGAAAACATAAAAATCTATATAAATATGAAGATTGACAGAATATTGATGTGTGTGGCATTGATGCTTATTTCGGTAGGATTGAATGCCAAGACTGAGAAGGTGTGGATCCAAGGATCAGTCGGAAAACTTTCTGCTGTAGTGCAGACTCCTGATGGGCTTACGGAAGGGAAGAAGTGTCCTGTTGTGATCATTATGCACGGATTCATGGGTAACAAGGACGGAATGCTTGAAAAACTGACTGCAGACAAACTCGCGCAGAACGGTATCGCTTCCGTCAAGTTTGACTTCAACGGCCATGGCGAAAGCGAAGGCCCTTTCAGTGGAATGACTGTTCCGAATGAGATCGAGGATGCTAAACTGGTTTACGAATATGTGAGGTCACTGCCGTTTGCAGGTGATATCGCTATGACAGGCCACTCTCAGGGTGGAGTCGTTGCTTCGATGACAGCAGGTGATCTCGGTTTCGACAATGTGAAATGTGTTGTTCTTCTTGCTCCTGCGGCAGTTCTTCGTGACGATGCAATCCGTGGCAGTACAATGGGTGCGCGTTACAATCCGCTTGATCCACCTGAACTGATTCCTCTTTTCGGTGACCTCAAGCTCGGCGGTGAGTATATAAGGACAGCCTTCAGCCTCCCTATCTATGAGACAGCACGTAAGTACACAGGTCCTGCCTGCATCATCCATGGTACAGGTGACCAGGTGGTTCCGTATACATATGGCGAAAGATACCATGAGATCTGGCCAGGAAGTGAGCTCCATATCCTCCATGCCGCAGACCATATGTTCTCAAAGAACATGCAGGAAGTTATAGACCTGACAGTCAACTTCCTGATTGGAAATCTGAAATGACGCGAATACCACCGTGACAAAAAATGGTTGAATTTTGTCACGGTGGTAATATTTTAAGTATTTGGCGGAGGTGTTAGATCTCAGTAGCGATTGTCTGACGGATGTCGTTCGATGCTGATCCTACAAGGATCTCTAGCTTGCCGTGCTCAAGCACCCACTCGTTTGTCTCGTTGTCCCAGTGTGCGAGTTCGCTTACAGGGAACTCGAGAGTTACCTTCTTGGTCTCGCCGCCCTTGAGAGTGATTCTGTCGAATGCCTCAAGCTCCTTGAGAGGACGCTCAACGGCAGAGTCGATTCTCTTCACATAGAGCTGTGCGACTTCGTCTGCCTCCATGTCGCCGAGGTTCTTAAGCTCGAATGTAACATAGAACTTGTCCTTCTTATGCTTGCATGTAAGCGGGCCGTACTCGAAGTCAACATATGACAGACCGTGTCCGAATGCGTACATTACAGGAACCTCCTTGGTCTCGAACCATCTGTAACCCACGAAGATGCCCTCAGTGTAGTGTGACTCAGGTGCAGGGAGGTTAGCGATGTACTCCTGGATCTGCTCACGGGTATAGCCTGTTGCGTCGAGGCGATACATGAGGGTGAAGAGGTCCTCGCTTGCGTTCTGGCCGAAGTTGCCGAGTGCATAGGCAGGTGAGTCCTCAAGCTTCTTAGGGAATGTGAATGGAAGCTTTCCTGAAGGAGCGATGTCTCCGAAGAGCACTTCTGCAAGAGCAGTGCCGCCCTCAAGTCCGTTCCACCAGCCCTGTACGATTGAAGGAGAGTATGGCTCAAGGAAACGAAGGTCTGTAGGACCACCTGAGATGAGGACTGTAGCCACGTTAGGGTTAGCCTCGTAGAGGGCCTTGATGACCTCGTTCTGTCCGCATGGGAGGTCAATGTTCTTTCTGTCGCTGCCTTCAGTCTCGATAGACTTGTTTGTGCCACCGAAGAAGATTACCATGTCCGCGTCCTTGGCAAGAGCGACAGCCTCTGCGAGGAGAGCCGGGTCTGCAGGCTCGTCTATAGAATTTGCAACGAGTGGATTGACAGGACCTGCCGAAGGTCTTCCCCAACCCATTCTCATCTGGTAGTTCTTGTAACCAGGTGCGTATACGACCTCGACGCCAGCCTTTTCAGCTCTTGCCTGAATACCTTCGAGAGGACTGATTTCATAGAGAGTCTTCACGCCTGCTCCGATACCGCCGGCAGCTGTAGTGAGGACTGCGTTCTGACCGATTACAGCAATCTTCTTCACATCTTTTGCGATAGGGAGATTGCCTACCTCGTTCTTGAGGAGGACGATAGACTTCTGTGCGATTTCGTATGCGATCTTCTGGGTCTCAGGCTGAGATGTCATGATTGTGTTTGCTACATCCTCAGGAACCGGATCGATAGCGAAACGAAGACGAAGGATTTCGCGGACCTTTGCGTCAACTACAGCCTCGTCAAGAGCGCCGTTTCTTACTGAGTCGATGAGTGCCTGCCCGAAATAGTTGTCACCTGTCATCTGTACGCAGAGTCCGCCGAGAGCCGCACCCATTGTGCTGTGGGTTCCGCCCCAGTCTGAAACTGTCATACCCTTGAATCCCCACTCGTCGCGGAGGATCTCGTTATTGAGGTGTGCATTCTCAGAGCAGTAGAATCCGTTTACCTTGTTGTATGCAGGCATAACGCACATTGCACCACCTTCCTTGACGGCAGCTTCAAAAGGCTTTAGGTAGATCTCGCGCATTGTACGCTCGTCAGCGATCACGTCAACGCTTCCGCGGTCAGTCTCCTGGTTGTTGAGGGCGTAGTGCTTGAGGCAGACTGCTGTACCGGCGTCCTGTGAACCCTTTGTGTATTCGACAGAAAGTCTTGCACTGAGAACAGGGTCCTCGCTGAGGTACTCGTATGTACGTCCGCCTACAGGAAGACGCTGGATGTTGATTGCAGGACCGAGGATGATGTCCTTTCCTCTGAGACGTCCTTCCTTACCCATCGCCCATCCGTTCTTGTAGGCCATCTCCTTTGACCATGTAGCTGCTAGTGCAGAACCGGTAGGGAAGTAGGTCGCTGAGTCGAGGGTCCATCCGAGAGAGCGGAATCCGTCGCCGTTCTCCTCTCTGATACCGAAAGGTCCGTCTGTGTACTTGATGTCCTGGATTCCGAGGCGTGGAACTCCCTCTGAAGACATGTTTGTCTTGCTATGGAGCATCTCCACCTTCTCCTCAAGAGTCATCTGTGCGATGATTTTGTTGATCTTCTTGTCATTGACAGTAAGTCTGTCCTGAGGAGACAGACTTGCGCAGCCTGCAGCTAAAATAAGCAGTGCCGCAGAATAAAGATACTGTTTCATGAAAATGCAGTTAGTGATTAATTTGATTCTCAAATATATATCCGTTTGCGGACTTTATCAAGCCGATGAACAAATCTGAAAAATATATGAACGCACACATAAAAATTCATTTTCATAATTGATTAAATTTGTACCTGTGTCATCGTGAAATATGTTATTCACATAAATACAATAACATCATGAAAAGAATCTTTCTGCCACTGTTCCTTCTGGTCCTGGCTTCATGTGCCGGTCCGAAATGGAGCGAAATCTCAACAGATGACGGTTTTAATGTCATCACTCAAAAGAAGGGACAGACCCTTGGGTATTCGTCGGCCTCCGGAGTCGCTATCCTCGAGGACAAAGGCTATGCCTTCAAGGACATGAATCGAAACGGGGTGCTGGATCCGTATGAAGACTGGCGCCTGCCGGCTGCGGAACGAGCAGCCGATCTAGCCCAGAGGCTCTCGATAGAAGAGATTGCCGGTATGATGCTTTACAG
>JALFFZ010000106.1 GCA_022777585.1 Bacteroidales bacterium
ATATGTCACTTCAGGAATGTATCAGGAAGCCCTGGAAATAGTTTCTCAAATCGACACCGTAAGACTGGGCAAGAATCTGCACAAGAGAAGGAATTCATTGCTCAATACGGTATATTCCAACCTGATTGACAGAAGCAACGATCCGTTCCTGATAAAGGAAATGGAGGTCAAGCGGGACATGCACATGCACAGGATGGTTGAAACGCTTGACAGCACGGACATTGCATCCGCATTTGTCGGCGCAAGTCTTCTTGTCGGACAGAATAAGGTCGATGAGGCATTGGAATTGCTTCTGGCATGGGACAGGAAAGAGAATATCGACATCATTGACAAAGGCATCCTCTGCTACAGCATAGGTTCCGCCTACAGGAGTACGGGAGACCGGGACAAGGCGAAGATTTATCTTGCCAAAAGTGCCAGATATGACCTCATGGTGCCTAAATACGAATACCTTTCCCTGATAGAACTGGCAGGAATGCTCTATGAGGACGGAGATATCGAGAGAGCCTATGCCTACATCATGAGATCGGTCAATGATGCGAATCGTGCCAATGCCCAGAATTGCAAGGAGAGTGTCTATTCCCTCATGCCTATCATTGCCGGAGCGTATGATTCCCTCATTACAAACAGCAACCTTCAGATGAAATATTCCCTGATTATCATGGGGATGATGCTTGTTGCCGTGATATTCCTCATCATAGTGGTAACCAATGAAAAGAAGAAGGTGGATCTGGCAGAGAGGCTCACAAGGGAAAGCAACGGACAGCTGAAAGTCCTGAATGACGAGCTCCGAAAGTCAAATCTGCTTTTAAGAGAGTCAAACCAGATCAAGGATTCTTATCTCGGTCATTATCTGAACATGTGCTCGGATTATATCGACGGCATGGACAGATATCGGTCCTCGATCAGGAAAATCGCCAAGGAAGAGGGAGAACATGCCCTTCTCAATGCCCTGAAATCGAAAGAATTCATGGAGCAGGAACTCGCAGGGTTTTATGCCCAGTTCGATGAAACATTCCTGGAACTGTTCCCGGACTTCATACCGCAATTGAATGAATTGCTTCAGGAAGACAGGCAGGTGAAGACTTCCGTCAAGAATAAAAGCCTCACGACAGAGCTCAGGATTCTTGCCCTGATAAGGCTTGGCGTCAACGATTCCGTACGTATTGCACACTTCCTCAGAAGGTCTGTCTCCACAATTTACAACTACCGTGTAAAGATGAAAAATTCGGCAAAAGGTGACAGGGAAGAGTTCGAAAAATCGCTTCTGAATATCGGAAAACGTACTTGAACAACTACTAATTTCACTATGACAATTTTTACGTTAAGCATTAATAATCAATGAATTAATTTTTAAAAACCTTTGTAAGTCACTACTAATTTCCTACCACATATTTGAATTGGATGAATCTCTGATTTACTTTGCAGAAAACACTAAAACAAAACAATATGCAAAAGCACAAAGATTCATCCGGATTCAGGAGGCTCACACTCCTGATCGGTTTGTTATTCCCGTTGTGCATTTCAGCGCAACAGATCAATGTAAAAGGAATCGTCAAGGATGCACACGGCGAAGGCATACCGGGCGCATCTGTAGTAGTGAAAGGCACGACAACCGGCACCGTTGCCGATGTTGACGGAAGGTTCAGCCTTAATGTCTCGCCGGATGCAGTACTCGAGTTCTCGTGCGTGAGCTATGTCACAGCAGAGGAAAGAGTGGCGTCAAGAGACTATCTGGAAGTAATCCTGAATGAGGATACTGAACTCCTCAGCGAAGTTCTTGTCATCGGCTACGGTACAATCCGCAAGAGCGACCTCACAGGTGCCGTTTCCGCTATTTCCAACGACAAGCTGAAAGACTCCCCTGTCCCGAGCGTAGGACAGGCTCTTCAGGGAAAGGTGGCCGGCGTCCAGATCATTGATTCAGGCGCTCCGGGTTCAAACGTGAATATAAAGGTGCGCGGACTTGGCTCAATCAACAACTGCGACCCTCTCATTGTCATTGACGGAGTACCTACCGACCTCGGGCTTAATGCATTGAACACAAGCGACATCGAGCGCATAGATGTCCTCAAGGATGCTTCAGCGGCCGCAATCTACGGATCCCGCGGCGCCAACGGTGTAGTAATGATCACCACCAAGCGCGGTGCCGAGGGCAAAGGCAAGCTTTCGGTCAATGCAAGCGCATCATTCCAGAATGCGCACAATGTTCCGCAGATGCTCAATGCCGCACAATATGCCCAGCTGAGCAATGAGATGATGTCGAATGCCGGTCACAACACCAATCCGGACTGGCTGGACCCTGCCTCCCTCGGTGCCGGAACGAACTGGCTGGACGAAATGCTTCAGACCGGCATCATGCAGAATTATTCCGTAAGTTATTCAGGAGGCAGCGAAAAGGCTCATTATTATGTTTCCGGGGGATTCCTCGACCAGAGCGGTACCGTACGCAACGTGGGATACAGGAGATTCACATTCCAGAGCAACAGTGACGCACAGGTTCTCAACTGGCTGAAATTCACGACCAATATCACTTTCAGCGCAGACAGCAAGAATTCCGGAGAATACAGCATAGGAAGCATCATGGGAGCCCTTCCTGTAATCGGCATAAAGGATGAAGACGGCGGATGGGCCGGCCCTGAAGGAAACTCGGAGTGGTTCGGCAGCACACGCAACCCTGTTGGCGTGAGCGAGACCAACAAGAGCAAGACCACCGGCTACAATCTTCTCGCGAACATCACAGCCGAGATTTCATTCACCAGATGGCTCAAGTTCAGAAGCACATTCGGCTATGATGCAAAGTTCTGGTATTCGGACAGTTTCACTCCAAAGTATGACTGGAAGCCGTCACCTGTGGAGCAGAGTTCACGCTTCAAGAGCGACAACAAGTCATTCACCTACCTCTGGGACAACTACTTCCTCTTCGACCACACATTTGCCAGGAAACATCATCTTGGAATCATGGCCGGAACCTCCGCACAGTGGAACAAATTCGATTATATGAACGCCCAGAAGAATGTGTTCATGTTCGACAATATCCACGAGATGGACAACGGCCAGGAAATGTATTCCATCGACGGCAATCAGAGTGAATGGTCCCTCATGTCCCTCATGGCACGTCTGAACTATTCATATGCAGACCGTTACCTTATAACCGCGACAGTCCGCCGCGACGGTTCAAGCCGCTTCGGCTCCAACAACCGCTGGGGAACATTCCCTTCGGTATCGCTGGCATGGCGTCCTTCAAAAGAGGCGTTCTTCCCTGAGAACAAAGTGGTCAACGACCTCAAGATCCGTGCAGGCTACGGTGTAACCGGAAGCCAGGCAAGTGTCGGGAACTACGGCTATCTTGCAACCTATGACCTTGCGGTATATTCATTCGGCGCTGCCGGCAAGGAGCAGTCGACTCTCTTCGCAAGGACTCTTGCCAATCCTTCTCTCCACTGGGAGGAAGTCGCACAGACTAATGTCGGCGTTGACATCGCATTCCTCGATTCAAGAATACAGTTCTCGATTGACGGTTATCTGAAAGACACAAGGGATATGCTCGTCAAGGCTTCCATTCCTATCACTTCAGGTTTCGAGGATACCAGCACGACCTTCACCAATGCCGGTAAGGTCCGCAACAGCGGTATCGAAATGTCCCTGCACTCCGTCAACTTCGCGGGTGAATTCAACTGGGAAACCGATATCAACGCGACATGGAACAGGAACAAGATCATTGACCTGAACAGCGATGTCCCGAATTACATCAATCAGATCAACAACTCGTATGTCACCATGCTCGCAAACGGTTACCCTATCAACGTATTCTACGGATATGTGACCGACGGCATTTTCCAGAACCAGACAGAAATCGACAAGCATGCATACCAGCCGGGTGCTGAACCTGGCGATATCAGGTTCCGCGACCTGAACAATGACGGTGTGATCAACGACAGTGACCGTACGGTCATCGGCAACCCGAACCCTTCATGGCTTTTCTCCATGAACAACCGCTTCGAGTGGAAGGGCCTGGAACTGAACATCTACCTCCAGGGAGTAGCCGGCAACCAGATATTCAACGCAAACAATGTCACCAATACCGGAATGTCATCTGCCACAAACCAGACGACTGCCGTCCTGAGCAGATGGAACGGTGAAGGCACAAGCAACAGAATGCCGAGGGCCGTCTATGCTGACCCTAACCAGAACTGCCGCGTTTCCGACAGATTCGTCGAGAACGGTTCATACCTGCGCGTAAAGAACATCACACTCGCCTACTCCTTCCCTAAGAGATGGATGGACAGAATTCATGTTGATGGCCTGCGACTCGCCCTTTCATGCGAAAATGTCGCCACCATCACCGGGTATTCGGGCTTCGATCCTGAAGTTTCCATCAACGGCATCGATGCATCACTCTATCCTATCCCGAGAACTTTCAGTGTAGGACTCAACTTGAACTTCTAATCGCAGCATCATCATGAAAAAGATAACAACAATATTTCTGGCAGCATCCATAATGGTATCCTGCAGCGATTTCCTCACGAAGTCGCCGTCAAGCCAGGTCGACCCTGACACCAACGTGACGGAGGATGTGGCAGTGGCACTCACAAATGCATGTTACCGTACCCTCCAGTCTTCCAATATGTACAACCAGCGCATCTGGACCCTTGACATCGTAGCCGGCAACAGCAATGTCGGCGCAGGCGGCGGAACAGACGGTCTGGAGACCGTCCAGGCAGCCCAGTTCGTGACCCAGAGCGACAATGGAATGGCTCTGTACATGTGGAGGTCCCCTTGGGTTGGAATCGGACAGTGCAATATCGTGATCAACAGTGTCAGCGGGGCGGAAATTGATGAAGATGTGAAGAATCAGTGTCTCGGCGAGGCTTATTTCCTCCGCTCCCACTATTACTACATTCTTGTACGACTTTACGGAAAGCTCCCTATCCGCACGGAGCCTTATAACCCGGGTGAAGACCCTGCAATCGCAAGAAGCTCGGTGGAAGATGTCTATAACCTGATCATCAGCGACTGCTCCAAGGCAATCGAGCTTCTTCCCGCAAAGAACGAGTATGACAGCATGAATCTCGGCCGTGCCTGCAAGGAGGCTGCAATGTGCCAGCTGGCTGACATCTACCTCACCCTCGCCCCGAAAGATAACTCTCTCTACTCGGAGGTCGTGGATCTTTGCAATGAAATCGAAGGATACGGCTACGACCTTTCCACAATGAACTATCTGGACAACTTCGACGCCACAAAGAACAACACTGCGGAGTCTCTGTTCGAGGTACAGTATACGGGAAACACGGAATATGATTTCTGGGGAAATGATGTACAGTCTTCATGGCTTTCCACATTCATGGGACCGAGAAACTCCGACTTCGTGGCCGGAAGTTATGGATGGAACCAGCCTACTGAAGAATTTGTAAGCCAATATGAAGAGGGAGATCTCAGGAAAGACTGGACCATCCTTTATGAAGGCTGCCCTGATTTCGACGGCAAGGCCTACAAGAAATCATACTCGAATACCGGCTACAACGTCCGCAAGTTCCTCGTCTCCAAATCAGTATCTCCGGAATACAATACCAATCCGGCCAACTTTGTGGTTTACCGCTTTGCTGATGTGCTCCTGAAGAAAGCCGAAGCGCTGAACGAGCTTGGCAGGACGAGCGAAGCTGCCCTTCCGCTGAACATAGTGCGCAGAAGAGCCGGTCTTCCAGGGGTTTCAGGCCTGACACAGGAGGAGATGCGCGAGAAGATCATCCACGAGCGCCGCATGGAACTCGCATTCGAGGGCCACAGATGGTTCGACATGATCCGCATAGGTGATGGAGACTATGCTGTCAATTTCCTCAAATCCATAGGCAAGACCAATGTGAACAAGAACAGGCTCATCTTCCCTGTTCCCCAGACGGAAATGGATGCCAATCCTCTGATGGACCAGAACCCTGGATATTAACAGATAACATGAATGATTATGAAACCGTATATTTTGACACTGGCAGCTGCAGGCGCATTGATTCTTTCGGGCTGCACTGACAATAGTTACATGGAACTGGACAAGGGCAGCAATGACCTTACCCTGAATTCAGATATCACCGAGATCGCGCTGCAGGAAATCAATTCTTCAGCGACTGCCATCAATCTCGAATGGAGCACCGGACACAACTTCAAGTCAGGAAAAAAGATTTACTACACATTGGAGATTGCTCCGGCAGGTTCTGACTTCTCGGAAGCATACGTTGCAGTGGACAACGAGACTCAGGTCTATAAATGGAGCAAGACCGTTGAAGAATTCAACGACATCCTCCGCAGCAACTTCGGAAAAGCATCTCAGTCATACCAGGCAAGGGTAAGGGCTACTGTTCCGGACTATGACGAGATTCAGGAATCGGCAGTGGAGTTCAGCGCTTCCACCTACGAGCCTGTCACGAAGACCCTGTACATCATCGGCGATGCCGCCCCTAACGGATGGTCTGCAGACAATGCGGCAGAGATGACACGCACATCCAACGGAGTATTCACCTGGCAAGGCAATATGAAAGAAGGCAACTTCAAGTTCATCACCACGCTGGGACAGTTCCTTCCTTCATACAACAAAGGCCTGGACGGCAAACTCATTTACAGAGCCAGCGATGACGATCCGGATGAACAGTTCCACATTGATGAGGCCTATACATACAGGATTGACGTGAACCTCCTCACCGGAGAGATCTCATGGAACAAGAGCGAGGCTGAGACTCCTGCCTATGACAATCTTTACCTTGTCGGAAACATGACAGGCTGGGGCTTCGAGGCAATGCAGAGAGATATTCTCGACCCGTTCCTGTTCAGGATGGGAAGATACTTCGAGCAGGGAGGAGAATTCAAGTTCGGAACCTCCAACGGCAACTGGGAGAATATGCTCAAGGCAACAACCCCGAATGCATCCATCACAGAGACTTCAATGGAGTTTGTAAGCGGGTTCGATCCTGACAACAAGTGGGTCATGAAAGACGGGGAGGCCGGAAAGGCTTACAAGATCTGCGTGGACATCCGCAAGGGCAAAGAGCGCATGATGATGCGCGAGTTCGTTCCTTACGGATGCATCTACCTCATCGGCAGCGCATGCTCGGCAGGCTGGGATATTTCGAATGCCCTTCCGATGGATGTCGACGCATCAGACCCATATACCCTCACCTGGGAAGGAGCACTTGACAAAGGAGAGCTCAAGTTCACCTGCGACAAGCGATCAGACTGGGGCGGCGCATGGTTCCTTGCAGACGAAGACGGCAAGAGCCCGACCGGTCAGCAGGAAAGACTTCTCTTTGTCGACAAGGCAGATGAGTGGTTCAAGTCACAGTATCTTGAGATCGGAGTAGGTGACATTGACCGGAAATGGCAGATTCCTTCCGCAGGAACTTATTCCATCACTCTGGACCAGCTTAATGAAACCGTCACCATCATCAAGAAATGACAAGACACACTTTTGCAGCATTGATATTCAGCACCGCCTTCGCGCTCTCCTGCACGAGGGGCGGTGCTCCTGATAATTCTACAGGCGGGAACAATGATGAAATCATTTCCGAAGTTACTGAGGTAACGGAAGTGACATCATCCATTTCCATGAATATATCCACGGACAAATCCATTTACAAACCCGGGGAAACCGTGACTTTCACCGCGGACAACATGCCATCAGGTGCAAAGATCAGATACCGGCACAACGACGAAACGGTTCTCATTCAGGATGCCTCATCGGCGACCTGGCAATGGACGGCCCCGTCGGAGGATTTCACAGGATATCTGGTGGACATATTCATTGAAAGTGAAAAAGGCGAACTCATCTACGGTACCATTGCCGTTGATGTCTCAAGCGACTGGACCAGATTCCCGCGCTACGGCTTCGTCGGCGACTTCGACAGCTCCAAGCTTGAAGAAGGAGTCATCGAGGCGGAGATGGATTTCCTGAGAAGATGCCACATCAACGGCATCCAGTTCTATGACTGGCACAATAAGCATCACTGGCCACTCGGGGGAACAATGGAACGGATTGATGAGGTATATAATGATATTGCCAACCGGCCGGTTTATTCCGAAGTCCTGAAGAAGTACATCAAAGTGCAGCATGACTACGGCATGAAATGCATGTTCTACAATCTCTGCTACGGAGCGCTGGAGGATGCAGTTGCGGACGGAGTCAGGGAAGAATGGTATATTTTCAAGGGAGCGAGCCGGACCGACAAGGATTTTCACGGCCTGCCGGACAGCTGGAAGAGCGATATTTTCCTGCTGGACCCCGGCAATGAGCAGTGGCAGGAGTATCTGGCAGAACGGAACAGGGAGGTTTACACCCACTTCGATTTCGACGGATTCCACATTGACCAGCTGGGTTACAGAGGCGACCGCTACGACTGGAACAGCAACATTGTCAACTTCCCTAAAAGCTACGCCTCATTCATAAAGGCGATGAAGAATGCCCATCCGGACAAGACTCTGGTAATGAATGCAGTAGGAAGCTATGGAGCATCCCAGATTGCCGGCACCGGCTGCATGGGATTCCTCTACAACGAATGCTGGGAATATGAATCGGAGTTCAAGGACCTGTACAATATCGTCAAGGCCAATGACTCCTACAGTTCAAACACGCTCAACACCGTATTTGCGGCATACATGAACTATGGATGCGACAACAGGGAATTCAACATCCCCGGAGTCCTGCTCACAGATGCTGTGATGTTCGCAATCGGAGGATCGCATCTTGAACTGGGAGACCACATGCTCTGCAGGGAATATTTCCCGTACAAGGGCGTTACGATGAGCGAGGCGCTGCGCACCCAGATTGTAAGATATTACGATTTCATGACTGCCTACCAGAATCTGCTCAGAGGCGAAAGCACTGCCGCACAGATAAGTGTCGACGTGGCCTATACCGGCAGCTCGAAGAATGTCAAGATAGCCCAGTGGCCGCCTCAGCAGGGGAAGATCACGACTTTTGCGAAGCAGACAGACGGCAGGCAGGTTATCCACATGCTGAATTTCCTTTCTGCGGAAAGCCTCTCCTGGAGAGATTACAACGGAGACATGGTGGAACCGAGACTGGTAAACTCCATACCGGTGGAAATCAAAACGGACAAGACCATCCGGAAAGTCTGGGTTGCAAGCCCTGACAAACATGCCGGAGCACCTGTCGAACTTGCTTTCAGGCAGACTGCGGAGTCCGTAAGCTTCACTGTCCCTTCCCTTAAATACTGGACAATGATCGTATTGGAGTAAACATGAAAAGAATATTTACAGTAATCCTCATCAGCCTGATAAGCGCTGGAAGTGTTCTTGCAGACACGGTATTCTCAAGGGATGGCAGCCGCGTGAGATTCAGGTCTGATGACGGGGCCGTGCTCGAGCTCAAGATGTGCAGCCAGTCAGTCGTCAGGGTCAGGTTTGCTCCGGACGGTGTCATGGAGGATGAAAGGAAATCCTATGCCGTCGGGAATGATGACCTCAGCCCGTTCGAGGTGAACGTCAATGAGCAGGCTGCCTGCTACGAGATCTTCACCGACAAGCTGAGAATCAGGATTGACAGGAGCCCGTTGAAACTTCAGATATTCGACAAATACCAGAAGCTCCTTTTCAGCGACTGTGCAGACAGAGGACGTTCAGCTGACGGTTCCAGGAAAGTCGAGTACAAATTGCTCAGGAGGGACGAACATTTCTTCGGCCTTGGAGAGAAGACTGGCAAACTCGACCGCAGGGGTGAACAATACAAGATGTGGAACAGCGACAAGCCCTGCTATAGCATTGTGGAAGACCCCCTGTACAAAAGCATTCCTTTCTTCATGAGCAACTACCACTACGGCATTTTCCTGGACAATACCTACAAGACCGAATTCAAGTTCGGAACCGAAAGCCGCGACTGGTACAGTTTCGAGGTCCCTGACGGAGAGATGGTCTATTATTTCATCTTCGGAAGCGACTTCAAGGAAATCATTGGTCAGTACACCCTGCTTACCGGCAAGCCCATAATGCCACCGAAATGGGCATTGGGATTTTCCCAGTGCAGGGGACTTCTTACCAATGAAAAACTCACTTATGAGATTGCCCGGGGATATAGGGAAAGAGGCATTCCCTGCGATGTCATATACCAGGACATAGGATGGACTGAATACCTTCAGGACTTCGAATGGCGCAAAGGCAATTACACCAATCCGCGCAAGATGCTTTCCGACCTGGACTCCATGGGCTTCAAGGTAATCCTGTCACAGGACCCTGTCATTTCAAAGGCGAATGCAAGGCAATGGGAAGAGGCTGACAGCCTGGGCTACTTCGTGAAGGATGTCCGGACAGGGAAGAGCTATGACATGCCATGGCCTTGGGGCGGGGACTGCGGAGTCGTGGATTTCACCAATCCTGAAGTGGCAGCATGGTGGGGAGCATACCAGCAGAAACCTCTGGACGACGGTGCGGCCGGGTTCTGGACTGATATGGGAGAGCCGGCCTGGAGCAACGAAGAGTCCGTCGAAAGGCTTTACATGCAGCACCACGACGGCATGCATTCGGAGATCCACAATGTTTACGGCCTCACCTGGGACAAAGTCGTCAAGGAGCAGTTCGAGCTCCGCAATCCAGACAGAAGAGTGTTCCAGATGACCAGGGCAGCATATGCAGGTCTTCAGAAATACACCTTCGGCTGGACCGGTGACAGCGGATGCGCCGAAGGGGTCACCAAGGGCTGGGCGCAGATGGAGAACCAGATTGCCGTCCTGCTTTCGGCAGGCCTGGGACTCATCCCGTTCACGACTACGGACATTTCCGGCTACTGCGGCGATATCGACGATTATCCGGAAATGGCGGAGCTTTATGTGAGATGGGTACAGATGGGTGCATTCAACCCTATCAGCCGGATTCACCATGAAGGGAACAACGCCGTGGAGCCGTGGCTGTTCGGAGAGGATGCGGAAAAGTATGTCAAGGATGCCATTTCATTGAAATACTCCCTCCTGCCTTACATTTATTCCTATGCCCGGGAAGCTCACGACACAGGACTTCCGCTCATGCGCGCCATGTTCCTGGAATATCCCAATGACAGTCAGACATTCTCCACCGACAATCAGTTCATGTTCGGGGAGGAGCTGCTGGTTGCCCCGGCAGTAAAGAAAAACGCCAAGAAGAGAAATGTCTATCTTCCTGAAGGTGAATGGATTGACTTCAATGACATGAAGACCGTTTATGATGGCGAGCAGTGGATCAGCGTCGATGCTCCTCTGAGCAGGATACCGATGTTCGTCAGAAAGGGAAGCATCATTCCAAGGATGCCGGTTATGGACTACACCCGTCAGAAGGCTGTATATCCGGTCAGATTCCAGATATTCCCTGCAGATGAAGGAGAGAGTGCCGGCTTCAGCCTCTATGAGGATGACGGCGAGAGTCTCGGATATCTCCGGGATGAGTTCATCAGGACAGATGTCAGCTGCAGGAGCCTTGAAAAGGGATTTGAAATCGAGCTGGGAGAACGTGTCGGAAAATGCTATCAGGTTCCCGGCCGGAGAAATTTCATATTTGAAGTCCACACAGACAAGGCATTGAGAAAAATTGCCATTGACGGCAAGACTGTCGGCCGGACCAGTGAGGAGAAGCTCACCGGAGAGGCTGAAACGGATTTCTCAAAGGCAGTATCATCTATTGACAGGAAATCGGGAATATATCTCGTAAGGATTCTCGACGATGGCGGAAAACATATAATAACACTTTATGAATAAGTTAGTTACAGGACTTTGTACAGCAGCCTTGCTCATTGGCTGCACAAATGAAAAAAACAGTCAGATTACTGACATCAATACCCTTTCTTCTCCGGATGGAAAGCTTGAAATGAGCTTCCACCTGACCGGGGACGGCACGCCGGAATACACGCTCGACTATGACGGCAGGCCAGTCATCCTGAGCTCGGGAATGGGTTTCGAGCTGCGCGGAGTGCTGAAAGCCCAGAAAATAGATTACAATGCAGACGGGACCGTCTCCAAATCAGACTGGAAACCTTGCGAATCGCTGCACGACGGATTCGTGGTGGAAAGTGTCGAACGGAGTTCGCATGATGAGACCTGGGCCCCTGTATGGGGTGAGGAAGATTCCATACGCAACCACTACAATGAATTGGCTGTCAATCTGTTACAGTCTTCTACAGAAAGGAGGCTTGTCATCAGGTTCCGCCTCTTCAATGACGGCTTGGGCTTCCGCTATGAGGTCCCGTCACAGAAGAATCTCAACTATTTCGTTATCAAGGAAGAGCTCACACAGTTCGCCATGACCGCAGACCATACGGCCTGGTGGATTCCAGGAGACTACGACACTCAGGAGTACAACTACACCCAGTGCCGTCTCAGCGAGATTTCAAAGCATTTCAAAGAGGCTCTCACCGGCAATGATTCCCAGACTCCGTTCTCCATAAACGGAGTGCAGACATCCCTCCAGCTCCGTACGGACGAGGGATTGTACATAAACATCCACGAGGCCGCTCTCGTCAACTATCCATGCATGCATCTGGACCTGGACCCTGCCACCCTCACTTTCACCTCGCATCTGACTCCTGATGCGCAAGGATGGAAGGGCCGTATGCAGACCCCGTGCAAAACGCCATGGAGGACCATTCAGGTGGCCCCGAGCGCCACAGCTCAGCTTGCTTCAAGGATGATACTCAACCTCAACGAGCCCTGCGCTCTTGAGGATGTTTCGTGGATTCATCCGGTGAAATATGTCGGAGTATGGTGGGAGATGATTTCCGGGAAAGGCTCCTGGAACTATACCGATGACTTCTCTTCGGTAAAACTCGGAGAGACAGCCTATTCCCGGAGTACCCCTAACGGGAGACATTCCGCGAACAATGCCAATGTCAGACGATATATTGATTTTGCCGCAGAGCACGGTTTCGACGAGGTTCTCGTGGAAGGATGGAATGAAGGCTGGGAAGACTGGGCGAACTGCAATAAAGACTATGTCTTCGATTTCATTACGCCATATCCGGATTTCGACATCAAGGCCCTCAACGACTATGCCCATTCCAAAGGGGTGAAACTTCTCATGCACCATGAGACCTCAGCCTCCGCAAGGAACTATGAAAGGCATATGGAAGAGGCATACCAACTCATGAACAGATATGGTTATGATGCGGTAAAGAGCGGCTATGTAGGGGACATCCTTCCTCTCGGGGAACATCACTACAGCCAGTGGCTCATAAACCACTATCTCTATGCCGTCACCGAAGCCGCCAGACATCACATAATGGTCAATGCACACGAAGCCGTAAGGCCGACCGGACTGTGCCGCACCTATCCTAATCTGGTCGGCAATGAATCTGCGCGAGGCACTGAGTATCAGGCATTCGGAGGCACACCTCCATCTCATGTCACCGTTCTGCCATTCACCCGCCTGAACGGTGGCCCGATGGACTTCACCCCGGGAATTTTCGTCATGGACCTGGCTTCCGCCACAGGCGGCAGAAACAACTCATGGGTCAATGCGACGATTGCCAACCAGCTCGGTCTTTATGTCACGATGTACTCCCCTCTCCAGATGGCGGCAGACTATCCGGAGCACTATGAGCAATTCATGGATGCATTCCAGTTCATAAAAGATGTCGAAGTGGACTGGCGCAGGTCGGAATATCTTCTGGCTGAGCCGGGCGACTACATTGTGACAGCACGCCAGGGGAAGAAGAGCGGACGCTGGTTCATGGGAGGCGTGACCGATGAGAACGCCAGGACATTGTCCGTTCCTCTGTCATTCCTGGAGAATGGCAAGACCTATGAGGCAACCATCTATGCAGATGCATCAGATGCGCATTACAGGAACAACCCTCAAGCCTATACCATCACCGGAAAGACTGTCACCTCCTCGGATTCCCTTGAGATTTTCATGGCTCCGGGCGGAGGATTCGCAGTCAGCTTCGCCGAACAGCAGTAAACCCGGTTTCAAGCAAAAGGGGCTGGCCATCATCAGGTCAGTCCCTTTTTGATTTGCGTCACCTTCCCGGCTATTCGGATAGTATCTTGTTCTGCTCCTGCACGGACTCGTCGTGGATGGCCGTGAAAAGCTTGGCGATGAAGTCGGCGGACATTCATTCGGGAGATGATGATGTAGAGATTGTTCTCGTCAATGATGTCAATCTGGACGCATTGAGGATTTTCTATAAAGATAAATCCTATTGGAAATGGTCAGGAATACCCTGACTGGGTCTGGCCACATATTTCATCACTCCCAAAAGTCAGGGAAAGTGCCACCCATCCTTTCAGGAAGGATGTTGTATGCTTTCTTTTTACCTGCATGGACCTCATAACAGTTCCTTGAGGTCTCCTGAATTGCCTCAACCATCCATTCATATGGCCTGTTTGTAATATCAACAAGCCCTATGTTATAATTCTCACCGTCTCTGCGGCCGAAAAGAGGCTGATCAACCCAGGTAAACCAAGAAACGCCTATCAATGCCGGATGAGAGAAGCCTGTCTCTGCATAAGCCCTGAAAGCTCTTCCTCTGTCCTTCTGCGAAGTAACCCTTACAAGAGACTCTCCAAGACCCCTGTCAGTAGTACCGAAATGGAACTCCCCTATGATCATCGGAAGGCCAGTCCTGGCTGAAATCCAGTCCATATCGTCCTTGTTCGGAATGCTTGCGTAGTTGTTGAAGCTATACACGTCAAAGTACTTTTTCGACAAAGCGAGGATTTCATCCCGCGGAACGCCTGAACCGAACCTGATTCCCAGGTTGAGATGATTCGGGTCATACTTTTTAAGTGAATTGTTAACGCATGCAAGGAATTTTTCAAAAGTCTTATATACAAATTCGAGACGCGATGCCTCTGTGTCGCCATTCTCCCTCAAATACTTCTCAAGCGCAATTCTAATTGGCCTGTCAGCATCTGACTCGAGAATCAGTTCACAAAGCCGTTCTTCATGATTGCACCATGCGGGCTCATTTCCGACAAAGTAACCAATCAGCATCTTGTTGTTGACATACGGGGACACTGATGTCTTCACACCACTATCTACAGACTCTGAGAAGCCTTCATCATATACATCCGGCATTCCCAATATCCCTTCACCGATACCCAAGCCAAAAAGGGATACCATAAACGGTTTCCGGCCAAGGGATATTACTTCCCTGTTGCACCAGTTTCCGAAAGTATTCAGCCCCCAATAATCCATACGGCGAATTACGAGTTCATTCGCCTTCGAGTGTCCTTCGTCATGTCCAAACCTTCGAAAATTATTCCAGGCCGCGTAGTCGACATATCTACCCTGAGTCTGGTTTACATTTGAGGTAATCTCCGGAATATATCCCTCGGGAGCACTGCCAGCATAAAGATTTTTCAAAGGATTCACAATCGGGCCATTGCCGCCTCCGGTAATACCGGTTGACGCAATTGACAAGAACAGATACCCGTCCGGATCGACGAACCACCACTTCCCCCTGATTTTCTGCACATGAAAGAATCCTGTCTTCTTACCCTTATGGCCAAGCAAGCCCCCGTATCGGGAGTGGACATTATCCTGGAAGGCGGCAAGAGCTGCATCCTCTTTTTCCCATTCTTTCAACAGTTCACTTTCAGAATGGACCTTGCCCTCAAATTCTCCGAGATTCCATTGGCCGAATTCATCGGATACCGGCTTTGTACCCAAATACTTGTCACCTGGATCGCCCACAGTCAGATATGCTTTCCTTATCCGTACTTCCTCATCTTTCACCGGCATATGCATTCTTATTCCAAGGGAATCAACACCAGACAGTGGAGACCGCCTGCCATGGTCGATATTGATATATGACAATGGCCTTCTGTGATTGTATGTCGCGGCAAGGTCATGGGCTCCATCCGGGAGCTGGCTGAAATACTTCAATGGAATGGCGGTTCTAATCCAGCCTTTGGGGGCATAGAATATGAAACGCAACTCATTGTAACCATCATCAGTATTGACTCCCAGATAGATTCGTTGTGCGGTTGAGGCAGTCATCTCAAGTACAAGATAGTTATATTTTGACCAGTCCGTAGGGAATTTGTCATCAAACTCCTTGAGGGAGATCTTCTTTCCTGGCATTGTCTTCCTGCTATCGAACTTGAACACCTTAGGTTTTTCTTCTACAAGTACAATCTTGTCACCGGAATCGTCCACATCAAGAATTACAGGAGTTCTGGCAGGACGCTCATCCGTTTTGTCCACAACGTGCATACAGAGTTTCAAGTCGCCGTCAAAAGTCCTGAACAACATCCCATGTCCTCCGTCCTTGCCGAATAAAGGCTCCTGTTCCTGAATCCAGGGCCCCATTACTGAGCCGCTTTCCGAATATGCCACACCTATGGCATATGTATCATGTCCGGCCCAGGATGACCACAACATCCCGAGCTTGCCAGTCTGTGTCTTGAATACCCATGGTCCATCCGTAACATTACCGCCAAGAGCAAGCCCGTTCGTTCTGTTGCCAACCTCGTTCATTTCCTTTGACCATGGAGCATCAGAAGCCTTAAACAATGTTTTCGGCCGTTCTACCGGAATGCCGAGATCATCAGGCAGACGGACAATATCCATTGTACCGTCAACGGTCTGAAGCCACTCGTGGCAGAAAATCATATATGGGATTCCATCTTCAACCCACAAGGTTCCATCAAGTGCGGCCCAGTCATCAGGTGTATGGGCCTTATTGCCCGTAAAATCCCTAAACGGGCCTCTAGGGCTCTCGGACACATAAATCTGGGTTGCTCTATGAGGGATTTCACATCGATTCGGTATTGTCTGGATTACATCAGCATTATTGTGTGATGTTGTGAAAAGATAATACTTCCCTTTGTAAAGATGCACCTCAGAAGCCCAGCTTGCAGTTCTGGCACCACCCCAGTGTCCTTCCGGGAAAGTCATTACGCAAAATGGTTCGGTCCAGTTGACAAGGTCCTTGCTGGCCCTCGCCATTACACGCCCACCCCCTCCGGTAGAATACATATAATAAGTGCTGTCTGTACTGTCTGGCAAAATGAACGGATCAGAACATCTGATAGATGTAATAGGCACGTTGTAATCCGTTCCCTGCGCCCAGGCGCACAGAACCGCGAATGACAATATAATTGCCAATGGAAGTCTTTTTCGCATGATAATGAACTCTTTAAAAGAGAGGACGTATGAAACGTCCTCCCATTAATTCACAGACTATGAATTTTTATCTGCTATTTACCGTCTTCTTGGAACAATCTCCTGAAATGGTATTTCCCAGGATTCCGCAAAGGAGCCGTTCTGAATATTGACCTTGAGGGTAGTACTTTCAAGAGTCGCTTTGTCCGCCTTGATTGGAAGGGTAATATTCTGGCGGTCCTTGAGGCGGGAAATATCCACGACAACAGGTTTCTTGCCGGAAGGTCCCACCCAGGACAAGGTTCCCGTGATACTTTCTTCTATCGGCTGAATCAATCTGAAGCCCAGGGCATCCGGATTGTTCGATGCTATTGCTGAAGGAAACATCCATTTTGTCCAAAGCAGGTCAGAGGCCTGCCTTGCCCTAAGATCCTTTTCCTCTTCCGAGCCATCGGAAAATACGCCTGAGCCAGGCTGCTCGAATACGCCAAAATCCGGATGACCGTCATCAATTACATTGCCGAAGAAATCAACTTTTGCACTCCCAGGGACATACATACCTGCATTTATACAAGGGGATTCCGGACGGAGTCTGTAACCACCCAGAGTGTTCAGGCCTTCACCACCTGTTCCCGGTGCCACAAACATAGGGTCCGCGAACAATGCCTCAGGGTCGTCCGGGTAACCATTGTTCCAAGGTCCGTAATAACAGTTATGAAGGAAGATTGAACCTGAAGGAAGATTAGGCTTTATGCTTTCATCATACTTGCGGACTTCGGTAGCTCCCGAAGAATAGGCGGTGCGGAAGCGTCCCTGCCCGGTTGCATAGAAAATGTTATTGTAAAAATATGCGCCCAGTTCATCCGGATTCTTCTCGCCATCATTGCCGAGGAAGAAGTCGAGATCAGCCATTCCGTAGTCAAGATAGAATACGTTGTTGTAGATTAGATTACGGTCACCAATGCGCGGACCCTGCATCTGAATCAGATGGGTGTGGTCATTTTCTGATATATTGTATCTGGTAACGTTCTCATAGATATTATACATCAGGAGCATAAGACCATAATTATTCTTGCTGTAGTTGTATTGGGCGACACATCTCTTGCAATTGAAGTCAAAGTCGTATGCAAACCCGTCTCCGTTGTAGAGATTCCTTCCTGTATCATACACCTCATTGAACTGCATGATTGTTTCCTCGGTATTCTGTATCCAGCATGCAGCTACATGTGGCCACCAGTTCTCATCGCCCGGAATATTCGGTGCTCCCGAACGCATGCATGAACGGTGAATGACATTGTACTCAACCAGTCCACGATACGGTCCATTCACGAAGATACCGTCACCGCCGAGATTGTCCATCCAGTTTCCACGGACAACCACATTATTCCTGCCTCCGCGGCATACAATACCGCATTTGTCGACACGCTCGATTTTGTTGTTCTGGATAAGAATGTCATTGAGCACCATAGGAGCTACAGGGGCAGCAGAGGCAATCGGACTGTAGTTCATGCGATGTGTATGGACAAGGATAGCGGAACTATTGTATCCGGAGTACATTCCGCGTCCTCCCAACTGTCCCCATACGTCATGGATATAGTTGTCCTTTATTACAAAATGGTCGAAAACGCCTGGCTGACTTATTCTTACAACAATTCCCTGACGCCCGCACCCAACAAGAGGAGGTTCGTATGAAACCACTTCCATGCCTACAATCTCCCAATGGGAAACATTCTCCAGAAGAATACCTGCGCCCTCGGCCTTGCCGAAATTGATAACAGGGCGCCCTTCCCCATAACCGGAAATAATACACGGCCTGCCATCCTCGCCTGAACCTTGCAGCTTTATCTGCCCGTGAAATGTCTTTCCGCCCTCAAACAGAACTTTGTCTCCAGGCTGGAACACGACACTGTTCACTTTGTCGACAGACCTCCAAGCTTCCTTGATTGAAAGACCTGAAGCCGAATCATTTCCTTCATCCGATACAAAATATGTCTTGCCCTGAGCCAAAGCTATCAATGGGGACATACTTAGCAAAATGCCTAAAATTATCTTCTTCATATGATTGACTTGTTACCAGGTTCATCAATAGCCCTCATTCTGCTCAAGGGTCTGAACGCCATCGTATACCGATGCCTCAAGAGCCTGTCTCGAGATAGGCATATGAATGTGATACGGCTGTATAAGTTTGCCCTTGTCCTGTCCTGAATACCCAGGCAAGCTCGGGTCTGACTCATATTTCTCATAGTAAGCCTTCATTGTATCATACAGCCTGCCTGTCCTGGCGAGATCATAATAGCGGTTATACTCCATTGCAAGTTCTACGCGGCGCTCCTTATAAATAAGTTCCCTGAGGGCACTCTGATTTGTTTCCTTAATGACAGGAAGGACATTCTTGGAAGCCGCACAGTTCCTTGCTCTTCCACGTACCATCTCAAGATACCTCAGGGCCTCGTCTGTCTTGCCCAGCTCATTGCAGGTTTCAGCCATATAGAGAAGGATATCAGCATAGCGGAGGACGATGAGATTCTTTCCAAGATTATCCTCGTTGGACTCGTCTGTACGGTACTCCATAGGACAGTATTCCTTCTTGGACTGGAAACCTGAAGGGCTTGAAAGATTGAAGTGGGTGAAACCGTCATATACTTCGCCTCTTTCGATGATTGTCGCAGCTCTTCTCGGGTCGCCTTCCTCGAATGCATTGTACAGGTCAAGGGTCGGGCAGTGGAGTGACCAGCCGGTCATCTTCTTAGGATATGCCGTAGGCTCGCCGTTGCCATCTACGAATTTTCCTTCAGCCTTCATGGTGTTGTATACCCACTCATAAGTGCCAGGGCCAAGAAGGTCATCAAGGATTCCTGCAGACTTGTCAAGGTCTTTCAGCTTCACGCCAGCGTCTCTTCCATAGAATGAAAGCATGTTGCCGTCATTGCTGTCACCCCAACCGGAGACTGTTGTCCAGAACTGGATTGAGAAACATATTTCCTTGTTGTTTCGATTGTTGAAATCAAATATATCCTCATAATTCGGCTCAAGGGCGAAGTAGTTGCCATCAATGATTTCCTTCATTGTGTCATAAGCCTTCTGCCAGATTTCAGTTTTCTTATTATAGCTTGCATGGTAAACATATGCACGCGCAAGCATTGCAAGAGCACTTCCACGGGTCGCACGACCCTTGTTGGCTGCACTCCATTCCCTAGGAAGGCCGGCAGCAGCCTCTGACAAGCCTTTTTCAACGAACTCCCAGGTCTCCTCCATGGTTGCCCTTGGATTGTAGTACTCTTCAGCACTGAGGATGTGATCCACCAGCGGGAGACCTCCGAGCTGGGCTGCCATATCAAAGTAAACATAGCTCCTCAAGAACTTGGCTTCAGCAATATACAGGTCCTTGTTAGGGACATTGTTCTTTTCCGCGTTTTCTATGATATAGTTTGACTTTGTAATAATCTGCCAGTCCTGATTCCATGTATTGTTGCAAGCATACGAATTGTTGAACAGGATATTGTACTGTACCAACGCCTTGGCGTTACCTGCCCAGGCAAGGCCGTCAGACCTGCTATTGCCCAACATCGAATCATCTGAGATATTGTCTCCGATATGAAGATAGTGGTAGAGGCCGAAATTTTCTGTCATAAACACATGATAGACACCAAGGATGGCAGTATTCACCTCCTCTTCGGTAGTATAGTAGTTTTCTACCGCAAGGTTTCCCAATGGATTCTTCTCAAGAAGATCACACGAGCAGAGCAGCGCTAAAGAAATGGCTACAACTGATATAATATTGTATTTCATAATGACCACGAATTAAAGATTAACGTTGACGCCAAAAAGGAAAGTCCTAGGCTGTGGATACTGTCCACGATCAACCCCTCCATCAGATATCTCCGGATCCAGACCTGAATACTTGGTAATGGTCAACAGGTTCTGAGCCGAGAAGTAGAATCTGAATGAACGTGAGGTGCCACCAATCTTTCTGTTGAGAGTATAGCCAAGCTGTATGTTCTTGAGACGGAAGTATGAACCGTCCTCAACGTACATTGTTGACTGCCACCAATTCTGATTATTCCTGGTATCATCTTTCGAGTAAGCAAGTGTAATAGGAGTACTGTTGGTTGAGCCTTCTCCGCTCCATCCCTTCTGGTATGAGCTGGCATAGACGTTCTGGCGGCCGTCGAACTTCTCGAAATAGAATTTTGAAGCATTGAAAATGTCCACGCCCTGAACACCCTGCCAAAGCATTGACAGATCAAAATTCTTCCAGCCCAGGTTGATGTTGATACCATAGGTGACTTTCGGATTAGGGTCACCAATGAATGTCATATCAGAGGAATTGATTTTTCCATCATCGTTCCTGTCCTCGAAAATTGAGTCACCCGGTTTGGCATTCGGCATTATGGTCTGGCCCTGCGAGTTTTTATAGTTATCAATTTCCGCCTGATTCTGGAAAATGCCCAGAAACTTGTAGCCATAGAACTGATTGAACGGATGGCCCGGCTCGGAACGGAGAAGATTGCTGAACTGGCCCTGGAAGTCAATAAGGGCATAGTCATACGCAAATGAACTTGCAAGGTAGCCTGCCTTACCGAGATTGGTAACTTCGTTCTTTATGAGCGAGAGATTGGCATTGATGTCATAACGGAAATCCCTGACATCATCCTTCCATCCTATCGTGAACTCAAAACCGCTGTTCTTCATACCACCTACATTTCGGGTGATTGACGCAGTTCCTGATGTCCTTGGAACAGATTCGCTGAGAAGGATATCATCGGTCTTACGGATGAAGTAATCCATTGTGAAGGAAAATCTGTCCTTGAGTAATGCAATGTCCAGACCGATATTTGTCTGTTCTGAAGTCTCCCACTGGAGTTCCTTATTACCCAGCGAAGTAGGAGCCGCACCGTTGATTCGGGTAGGTGTATCGCCCAAGATATAGTACTGTCCCTGCGAGATGTTTGTCTGATAAGGATAGAATGACCGCAAGCGTTCGTTACCAATCTGTCCCCATCCTGCACGGATCTTTACATTATCGATAACATTCTGATTCCAGTTCTTGAAGAAAGGCTCCTCTGAAAGCTTCCAGGCTATCGCTGCTGAAGGGAAATAGCCCCATTTATTCTTACCGACGAAACGGGATGAGCCGTCAGCTCTGAACGATGCTGTAATCAGGTACCTGTCAAGAAGTGTGTAGTTGATTCGGCCAAGATAAGAAAGCATTCCAAGAGCGCTTCCCGTACCTTCCACAGAAGGGGTCACATTTGTTGCGGAACTGAGATAATGAAGCTCCGATTTCTCGGTCGGGATATCCATTCTGCTTGCAGAATAGTTCTCAGTATAGAAGTCTCGAGCAGAAACAGCTGCCACCACTGACAGGTAATGGGCCTTACCTATCTTCTTGTTGTATGAAAGCATGTTCTCCCAAGTCCAGTCTTTTGCATACGATGTGCTTCGGCTTACTGAGTTGTTTCCGCTGGCTATATTCGAGGTTTCATAGTAAATAGGTGAAAAACCGTCAGAATAGCTAAAATTGAATCTATAGCCAAACCTGGATGTAAACACGAAATCCTTGAGGAACCTGATGTCTGCGCTGAAGTTGCCTATGAGATTATTCCTCTTGTTGGAGCCGCTATCCGCATTACGGGCGATAACTCCGGCCGGGTTTGCGAGACGGAATACTGAGATACCTGAATAATAATTTGTATAGTCATCCCAGACAGGAACGTTTGGAGGAGCTATCAAAGATGATAGGAAGATGGAATTATTATTGGTACCATTAGTATTGAGAGCATGATATTTCGAGAATGAGCCGGAAACAGAAGCCTTCAGGGTAAGCCACTTGAAAGGCTTGAAGACAGTGTTGCTGCTGAGATTGATTCTATTGAAGTCAGTACTTCTCACAGTACCCTGACGATTGAAGTAATTGACAGAGAAATTCTCTGAAACCTTATCGCTTCCGCCTGAAATATTCACGTTATAGTTCTGATAGACACCTGTACGCATGACCTCGCTGAACCAGTCTGTAGTTTCAAGACCTGTGGTCTTGTCGTACATCGGTTCAAGGCCAGAATTCTTGTTGGCAAGATTTGCCATTGAAGTATACAAATCCGATGACAGCATTTCCGGCTTTTTGGGAGCCATTTCCACACCGGCCTCGGCAGTAATCTTGATCTTGACGGCGCCTGCCTTGGCTTGTTTGGTTGTAATCATGACTACTCCGTTAGCACCTCGGGAACCGTATATTGCACAAGCTGATGCATCCTTGAGAATCTCAATCGACTCAATGTCGTTAGGCGACAGATAGTCAATATCATTCATAGGAAAACCGTCAACGACAAAAAGCGGATTAGTATCATTTGGCGTACCCGTACCGCGGATTTTGATTGACGCAGTGGCAGACGGAGAGCCTGTCGCCGATACGATGCTCACACCCGCAGCTCTTCCCTGCAATGCCTGGATAGGGTCGCTCGTCGCTGACTTGGTGACATCTTCTTCACTTACTGATGCTACGGAACCGGTGAGGTCGCTCTTCTTTACTACACCGTAACCGATGACAACAAGTTCTTCGAGTTGCTCGGAATCCTGCCTCATTGTAACATTGATTGTAGCCTGGCCATTAACCGATACATCGATCGTATTATATCCGATGGATGAGAATCGGAGAGTGGCGTTTCCCGGAACATTTGCCAAAGAATATGTTCCGTCTTCGTTAGTAATAGTGCCGATACGGGTACCCGGAATCATGACATTAACGCCAGGAACAGGTCCCAACTCATCGACAACCGCACCCTTAACTGTCAGGGTCTGTTGAGCATAGGATGGTAATCCAATCAAAATCACAGCCAGCGTTGTGGCCAGGATTTGAAGTTGACTGATGATGCCTTTCATGGATAATTAATTATGTGTTATTGTGGTTGGTATTCCGAAGGGACTTTCATCCCTTCGGGTTGATAATTATTTGCAAGTGCCCAGATAGTACTTTGCCCATACATTTGAAGGATTGATACCAAGAGACTTATTGAAACACTCTTTTGCATTCTGCTTATCTCCCTTTGCCAGGTAGACAAGTCCCTGAATGTAAATATTGCGGGCGGTGATTGTGTCACTTGAGCCATCCTCTCCAAACTTGGAGTATATATCGAGAACTGAAGTTGCACCAGACTGTGCAAGCCGGTCATCAACATACTTCTGGAGATTCTCTATGGCAGCCTGGCTCTCGGCATCTCTTCCAAGCTCTTTCAGCGACATTGCAAGATAGTAGTTGCTTTCATCCTGATTTCCAGCCCGTCTTGCCTTACCTTTTGATGTGGCAATGCACTTCTCAAAAGCGGCTTCAGCCTCCGGCTTCCTTCCAAGGGCCTTATATGCAAGACCCTGATGGTAAGCGACTTTTGCTACAATTGGCCCCGTCGAGAGCTCATTGGTTTCAAGATTTCTCGGGAATGTCCCTGCCGCAAGAAAGTCATCAAGAGCTTTCTGTGGCTGTCTTCTCGACAATAGTCCGAGACCATTGAGAAGGTGGGCGTCAACAAACTGTGTATATACTGTCTGGCCGCCTTCCCATACCCTGAAGTGACGTGTATTGAGAATATCCAGAGCCTGCTTGTACTTTCCGTTGTCAACATAGAGATAAACGAGGCGAGAGGTTGCATCATCTGACTTGAAGATAGTTTTCCTGTTCTTGTCCATCTTATCAAGTCTCTGTGCAGATGGAACTTTGAGAGCCTCCTCGATAATGTCGAGCTCCAGGTAGTATTTCGGATCAGTATTGTCGGCAGCAATGGCCTTATTGTACCAAGTTGCCGCCAGGGTCTTGTCCTTCAGGTGATGGTTTGCTGCAAATCCGAGATTGCGGTATGCGAGACCAAAATCCGGACATAGCTCCACTGAGCGTTTCCAAAGGTCGACAGCCTTGTCCTTTTGTTCGTAGTAATATAGGAGATTGCCCAGATAATAGTATGATTTATAATCTGACGGATTGAGTGCGATTACGTCCTCCAGCATCAGCTGCTCCTCAACGCGAGAAGGGAAACAGTAGTCAGTGGACATCAATGCGGCTTTCTTATAATACTCAAGTGCTTTTTCAGCATCACCCGACTTGTGGACATAATATCCTGCCATATAATTGAGCAACGGCGATTTTGTGAAAGGCTCGACTGCTTCCTTCTGCATAGGGGTTGATGCATATTCCGGGCAGTTCCCGATTACATAGTCAAGGAGTTCTACAGCCTCATCATATGCGCCAACCGCATTGTAAAACGTAGACACTTCGATTACCTCCTGAAGAGGATTACCCATATGAGCAATAATATCGTCAAGTTCTGCAGTATTTTTGTCGAGACGTGCGAGTTCAATGCGGCTCAACCAGTCAACCTCGTCAAATTTTATATTGTTCCTGAGGATTCCCTTCGCTTCAGCTGTTCTGCCAGCCCTGCTCAGGAAATATGCCTTGAAAAATCTTGCCACCGTGCTTCTTCCGCTGAGGTCAATAGAATTGTCTATAGCCTCCATCGCTTTCGCGGATTTGCCCTGCTGCCAATAAATCTTCGCAAGTTCAAGGTAAGACGGTGACTGGAATCCCGGATACCATACAGACTTCCAGAAGAAGCTCTCTGCCTCCTTGATCTTGTTGAGTGAAAGGGATACTACTCCAAGATAGTAGAGCATCTCACCGTCTTTTGGATTGGTATGGTAGATTGCTCCTGTTTTTGCCACTTCCGGCATATAGTGAAGCCCCGTAAGCCTCTGATATGCCGTCTGGAGATATCCTTCAGCCTTTTCCCATTGAGCCTGGCGGGCATAGTATATTCCAAGATTGACATTTGTTCTTGAATTCTCAGGATCACGCCTCAAGGCTTCCTCATAATAAGGAAGCGGGGATACCCTGGCATTATGGAATTCTTCCAGTCTCTGACCTGCAAGAAGAAGTTCCTCCACACTGTCATACTCTTCCGGCTTACCAGGACGGTCTGCCGGATGAGGCCTCTCAACCTCAATATCAGCGGCCGGTGAATATGAGACAAGTTCAGTTCCATCAGCATCGAAAATCGCTGCATACAAATCACAATCCTTCGATGACTCGGAGATATCGAACTCTTTCTTCCAGAATGTATCCGGAGCGATATCCGTTCTACCTTCATACAATACCTTGTCACCTTCCTTAACAAGAACCCGTGCATTGTCATACTTCTCCGTCACGTTAAAGCCGACCATCATAGAAGATGGGGAAATGCGCTCAAGGTTGACTGCCGCCTCAAGGGTAGCCTCCTTTGCTCCGCCAATACCCTTGATAGGATACCAGTACTGAGTTGTGGAACGAACCTCGTTTGGGCCAATCCAACTATAGTCCGGTTGATTGTCAGAGTAAGTTCCGACCATAAGTTCCAGATATGCGCCATCTTCTTCTGTAAGCATCTCATTCCAGACACTCTCAGTTCCCCACAAGAAAAATTTCTTTCCCGGCACCACGTGGTGGTTGGCAAAATGAATTGTTCCGGCATCAGCACCGAAATCATATCCGGAAAGAAAATCATCGGAATAATTTACAGCAAATGTCGAATTGCTTCCCTTCCAATTCTTCCACCAGCTAGTATCAAGTTCCTGGTCTCCAACTGCAGTAACCGGCCAGTTCGTATACTGTGTCTTGCTGTGGCTTGTGCCATATACTGTGTTGGGTGGGAACTGAACCTGATAGTCATTATTGGCATGCACGGATACGTTCGCCCAGTAGAGGAAGGACTGCATGAAAGGAGTCCTGTTCTGGATGATAAACTTGGCTTCTACATATGACTTGCCTGGATACATGGTAAGAGCAATATCCCATTTGAGTCGCTGACGGAGTTCTGTCTCTCCAATCCAGACAGTCTTGCTGCCGTCCTCGTTTTCAACAATACGATAGCCTATGTTGAGAGTTGATGAGGCCCTGTGATGATGAGGAATGTTCCACTCCACACCTCCTGAAATCCAGGAGCCTATCATACCTATGAGGGCCGGGCGAATCACATGCTGCCGATAAAAGAAGTTGTACCCATTCTGTTTGTCGACGGCAGAGAAGATACGTCCTCCGATTTCCGGAAGTACGCCAATGGAAGTATACTCGTTCTCAATAGTCACATATTTGTAGTCCCTGTCCACCCTTTCATCTGTCAGGACATCATAAATAGGGTAGGGATAAACGTGTCCGGCAGCCCCTTGATAAGTTCTGCCTGTAAAGAAATACGGATCAAGTTCAGGGTTTCCCACAAGGTAAGTAGGAATGCCTACCAATTCTTCTTTGACCTGAACCTGGGCACTTATCGGAGTTGGAATCAGGCAAAGAATGAAAAGAATAGCGGCATCAAATACCAATCTCTGTTGTTTCATAGCAATTATGTGTTTTGTTATCTAGTCTTGCAATCAGGCACATTGTTTCCTCCGTGAAGATAGATATATAAAAAACGTTTTAAAACAGGAGTGGCAAAGAATGAAACTATTATTTTGGATAATGACCGATTTCTTTTGTTCCCAACCTACAAGGCCTCAGGATGTGAGTTTTCTCCAATCTTTGGAAGAGATTCCATAAACGCAGAAGGTGATATCCCATATTGCTTCTGGAACAGCTTCGCAAAATACGATGATGATGTAATCCCGACATAAGAAGCCACCTCATTGATGCGATATTCTCTGGTCGACAACAGCTCAGCGGATTTTCTCAGACGGCATGTCATGACAAACTCATTGACATTGCTGTTTGCTTTTGCCTTGACCTTCCTGAATAATGTAGAACGGCTTACGCACATATGCTCCGCAATTCTTGAAACGGATAGCATGTCAGGATTGGAGCAGTTCGCTATTATGTAATCGTAGAGATTCTTCATGAACTTGTCCTCAAGATGACTTCCAGTAGCATCAGGGGCATCGTACATTGGCTGTGTTGCAAACTTGCTCGCAATTATTTCTCTGTTTTTGAAAATATTATCCACTGTTGCCGTAAGAAGCTCCATTGAAAAAGGCTTGGTAATGAAGGCATCAGCACCCGACCTCAATGTTGTCATTTGAGTCTCATTATCAGTTACTGCAGTAATTAGAATTACGGCAATATGGCTATATTCCAGAGTATTCTTTACCTTATTGCACAGTTCACACCCATCCATTTCAGGCATCTTGATATCACTGAGAATCAGGTCTACCGGATGCTTGCTCAACAAGTCCAGAGCCTCAATTCCGTTACCTGCCTGAAGAACGGAATAATCCTCAGAAATACACCTTCCGATATAGTTATTCAGTTTGATATCATCCTCAACAACCAGAATTGTTCTTCTTCCATCTGCAGAGTTCTCTGCCTCTATGCCGGATTCGTACTCCAATCGTGGCTTACCCTCCTGGTTTTCCACTTTCCTGTATGGAATGGTAAGGATAAACGTGTTTCCATCCACATGATTATTGTCCAGAATAAGGCTTCCTCCCTGCATTTCAGCCAAAGATTTTGACAGCGGAAGGCCCAGTCCTGAGCCATGGAAGGATGAGATATTGGACTTCGAGCTTTTAGACTGATAAAATGGCTTGAAAATCAAAGTCCTGTCATGCGAAGGGATTGGCTCTCCATCGCTAAAGACTGAAATCAGGATTTCATCGCCATCAACGAACAGGCGTGCGTATACCATTGATGAACAGTACTTTATTCCGTTCATCAGGAGATTGTTCAATATTTTTTCAATACTGCTGGAGGCGCAATGCGACAAAACGTTTTCTTCTACAGTGTCAAATGAAAAGTTTATTGAATATGTTTCGGCCAGCGGGATGTATTTATGGCAAACTTCCCTGAAAAGCAAACAGACATCTGTAACTACATAATTCAATGCCATTTTTCCAGAATCAACTTTTCTCACATCCAGGACAAGATTTGCATAGTCAATCAACTTGTCAATATTGGTCTGTACATCTTCATAATCCTCTCCTTCTTCGGGATGCACCTTGAACAAATTGTCGATGGAAAGTTTAATCAACGTAAGATGAGTCCTGATTTCATGGGAAATACCGGTAAAGAAATTGATCTTCGACTCATACATCTCCTTCTGCATGTTTTCTTCCAATACTCTTTCCGCCTCTTCCGCCTTTCGTTTCAGTGATTTATAGACTAAAAGGACACATCCAACCAGACCAGCCATCAACAGTATGACATACAGGACCTTCATGCCCTTGCACAGCAAGAAAGGAGGCACAATACGCAATTGGATAGCAGGGCTGTCAGCACTGTCTCCCTGACCTTTGATACCGGCCGTGAACAGGTAATTCCCAGGCGTAAGGTTTGCGTATGTAATGAAAGGATTCTCCGATATGGTTTCATTTGTCCGACCATTGTTCTTAAGGCAGAAATAATACTCCAGACCATTGTCAGCTACTGGTGCAACCGAGGCAAGTTTAATCTGAATATAAGATGCATCTTTTGACTTAATCCTGATTTTCTTGGTAGTAACAGACGAATGTCCTGGCTCAGTAATGGAATAACTGGAATCATTATGACCATAAGTAATGCTTGATATGAACAATTTATGTACAACATCCGTCAGGTCGTCAGGCTTGAATGACAATGCACCTTCCGATGTTCCCATGAATATTCTGCCGTCATTCGATAACATTGATGATCCATATCTGAAGAAGTTGCCAACCTTTGACAATCGGTTAATGCCGAGAATCCCGCCATCCTGATTCAGTGACACTATTCCCCTCATTGTGGAAAGCCACAAGCGGCCATCAAAAGACTGGTTCATGGCGCAGGTGACGTCTGACGGAAGGCCATCCGACTTCCTGATATTAATCATATTAAATGAGCCGTCCTGTTCAGGCACAGGATCAATCTTATAAACGCCTTTGCCTTCAGTTGTCATCCAGATGTCTCCTGACTGGTCTTCAAATAATGATGTGGCTCTGATATAACCTGGATTCACCTCCCTGCTTGATGCAATAACGTTACTGATTGTAATCCCGTCGGACTCAAGAAGCTTGAGATATCCACGATAGTATCCTACCCAAATCCGGCCTGAACGGTCCTGACACAGCGCATGTACAAAACCTTCGCTACCCTCAACAAGAGCGAAACTGTCAGATGTACTATCCATTCTGTACAATCCATGTGACGTTCCCGCAAATACAGTATTGTCTTTGGTTATAAGCAGAACTACTACGTTGTTATTTCCAGCATTGTATCTCTTTATTATTTTATGTGTCACCGGATTGATTACCAGAATCCCGTCACCATACGAACCGACAATGATATTTGATTTATACAGGGCAATTGCCTGGTAGTTTCCCTCGTGGGGAAGGACTCCATCGTCAACACATGTGACAGACTTTCCATTCGCATCAATACAGACAATACATCCGTCCTCACAAGCCATCCAGATGTTACCTGTCGAATCTTCCGCAAAAGCACGTACGGTCTTGCCTCGTAAAGAAGAGTTCTTATTGTCCATTGAGCCAGTATAGAACCTGAACGGGGAACTCTCAAGACAACTCAAGCCCTGATAGAAAGAGCCTATCCATATTCGGCCGAAGTTATCCTTAAAGAGACGTCTGAGATTGGAACCGCAAAGCGACAAGGGAATTGCAGGATCTGAAAGATACGATGCCACCTTACCCTGATCCCTGTCATAGACTATCAACCCCTTGTCAGTCGCAAACCACAGTTCTCCCGTGTCTATTGACAACATGTCCTGCAAAAGGGCGCCATCAATAATGTTCTGAATATCCAGAATGCAGTTTACGGTTTCCCTGTCAGTATTGACAAGGTAAATACACGTTTCTCTGTCTGATACAAGAACAAACCTTGAGTCTACCGGCCTGATTAAGCTGATTCTCTTCCCCTTATGCAAACTGTGTTCATCAAAAACCTCAATCCCTGTGAAGGTCTTCCTCTTCTGGTCATACCGATAAATGTTCCCATCCGAAGATGAGAGCCATATCTCCCCATTGTAACCTTTGAATACATTTGAAGGTGTAAACGGTAAATCCACGACTTCTTCTCCAAGCAGGTCACCAGAAAGTATAACAGCACCATGCCTGGTTAATGTCCAGAGTCTTCCTTCTTCAATTGGCATGATATATAATATCTCATTCTCCGTGCTGTTCTCCCTGAAATAATAGTCGCCCGTATCAAGGTCAAGCTTGACAATCCCGTCATCTGTCAGTGCACAGATTGAATTACCCTCATCTATAAAAAGATAATAGATCGGGCGGTTGAGAAGCCCTGCATTTTCCACTTCCGGGGGAATACTGAAAGAATAGCCGTCATACCTGCATAGTCCTTCCCTGGTCCCCACCCAGACAAATCCAAACTTATCCTGTACAATACTGGTAATGCTGTCATCTGGCAAGCCGTCAGCATGTGAATAGTTATTGAATAAAAACTGTCTCTCCTCCGCCGAAGCCAAGGCAGATGTCAGGAACATTGCAGTTAGAAGAATTATATGTACTCTTATCATCAGGATTATGAGAAAAATATCAATAAATAGCGAACTTACATATCCTGCAAGTTCGCTATTTATTTAACAATATTTGGATAAATTAATTCCAATTATGGAAATAATTGTCGCATTATTCTGAAAGTATCTTGTTCTGCTCCTGCACGGACTCGTCGTGGATGGCCGTGAAAAGCTTGGCGATGAAGTCGGCGGACAGACCGTAGGTCTTGGCCTTCTCCTGCATGCTGTTCAGGACCTCGTCCCAGCGGGAAGTCTGGAGGATAGCGATGTTGTGTTCCTTCTTGTACTTTCCGATGCTGCGGCTGACATTCATTCGGGAGCTGAGGATGTAGAGAATGTTCTCGTCAATGATATCAATCTGGGCACGGAGCTGATCGATGTTCTCCTTGTATTCCGGGCTGTCCGAATCGCTCTGGCGGACAACGAGATGAGAGATAAGCTCGCCGAGATCCTCAGGGGTCAGCTGCTGCTTGGCGTCGCTCAGGGCGCAGGACGGGTCGCAGTGGGACTCGAGCATAAGGCCGTCAAGACCGAGGTCAAGAGCCCTCTGGGAAATCTCCTGGAGATATTTGCGGTTTCCTCCCATGTGGCTCGGATCGGCGAAGAAAGGCATCTCAGGGAAACGGGTCCTGAGCTCGACGGCAATCTGCCAGCCCGGAGAATTGCGGTAAGCCATCTTGTCCGATGTCGAGAATCCCCTGTGGATTACACCGAGTTTCCTGATGCCGGCCTGGTTGAGCCTTTCGAGGGCTCCGACCCACAGGTCGAGGTCCGGGTTGACCGGGTTCTTCACAAGCACAGGGACATCCGTATCCTTCAATGCATCAGCGATTTCCTGTACAAGGAAAGGATTGGCGGTGGTGCGGGCTCCAATCCAGACCATATCCACGCCGAACTTCAGGCAGTCGAATATATGCTTCTCGCTGGCAACCTCGGTGGCAACCTTCATTCCGAGTTCGTTCTTGACCCGCTGAAGCCATTTGAGGCCAGGGGTTCCGATACCCTCGAAATTGTTCGGATGAGTGCGCGGCTTCCAGATACCTGCTCTGAAGACATTGATGCCCAGGGATTTGAGACCGCGGGCAGTCTGCATTACCTGAACCTCCGACTCGGCGCTGCAAGGGCCTGCTATCATCAGAGGTTTCTTTCCCTCAGGGAAAATGCCCCATTCGGAAACGGGGATGAGATCGAGTCTGCTTTCCATATTGAATTATCTTAGAATTTTCTTGATTCGGTTCGCCTCGCCGATGAGGCTGCGGATTTTTTCCTCGTCATAGTCGGAGATTGCCTCCCGGAACTCCTTCATCTTGTCAATGTAGGTGTCTATTACCTGGAGCACATTGTCCCTGTTCTGGGAAAGAATCGGGACCCACATGTCAGCATTGCTCTTGGCCAGCCGGACAGTGGAGGAGAAACCTCCGGATGCAAGGTCGAAGATATGCTTCTCGTCCTTCTCCTTGTCCAGTACGGTCAGGGCAAGGGCGAATGAAGTCACGTGGGAGATGTGGGACACGTAGGCCGTGTGGACATCGTGATTGTCCGCATTCATGTAGATAGGCCTCATGTTCAGCACGTCATAGAGATTCTCAATGGTCTTGACCGCCTTCGGATCGGACTCCTCGCTGTTGGCGAAGATGCAGGCCCGGCCGTCGAAAAGATTCGGCATGGCAGCCCATGGGCCCGAGTACTCGGTTCCGGCCATCGGATGGGTGGCCACGTAGCGGCTCCTCATGGGATGATAATGTACGCATCTGACAATCTGGCCCTTGGTAGAGCAGGTGTCGATGACAATCTTGTCCTTTGTCCCTGCAAACCTGTCCAGCACCTGCGGAAGCATCTTCACCGCAGTGCCTACAGGTACGGCGATAATGACAATGTCCCCGCGCGAGACGGCATCATCGAAGCTGACCACCTCGTCCACAAGGCCGATTTTCTCCGCCGCTGCGGCATTGACAGGGTCATTCTCCACTCCGAGCACCCTGTCCGCGAATCCTCTTTTCTTCAGGTCAATGGCCATCGATCCGCCGATGAGTCCGAGACCTATGACTGACACAATCATAATATTTCCCTGATTTTCGCCTCCGCGTCCGCCAGCACCTCAGGCGTTGCGCAGAGTGATATCCTGACATAATCCCTTCCGTTCTTTCCGAAAATGAATCCCGGAGTGATGAATACTCCCGCCTCATGAAGAATGACATCCGAAACCCTTTCGCCTAGGCTGGCATCCTTATCCCGGCAGGAACGTCCCTGCAGCAGGACATTGTCACCATCCACCTTGCCCCAGAGGAAAAGGCCTGCCGAAGCATGGTCGTAGCGGGCTCCTATGAGGTCGAAGATCCTTCCGGCAGCCTCCCTGCGGACACGATATCCGGCATTGAGCCTGCTGAACCACTCCGGCCCCTGCTCCAATGCCTTCACGGCCGCCATCTGCATCGGCTTGAACATTCCTGAATCCATCTGGCTCTTGACCTTCAGCACCTCGGCAATGATTTCCCTCGAACCGCCCACCATTCCGATTCTCCAGCCTGACATGTTGTGGGCCTTGCTGAGGGAATTGAGCTCCAGGCAGCAGTCCATCGCCCCCTTCGCGGCAAGGATGGAGAGAGGCTTGTCATTGAGGATGAAGCTATATGGGTTATCATTGACAATCAATATGTTATGCTTCAATCCGAAATCCACGAGCCTCTGGTACAGCTCCGGTGTTGCACTGCCTCCGGTCGGCATATTGGGATAATTGGTCCACATTATCTTCACCCCGTCGAGGTCCATTCTTTCGAGGGCCTCAAAGTCGGGATGCCAGCCGTTGTCCTCCTTCAGGTCGTAGGTCAGGATTTCCGCTCCCACGAGCCTGGATGCGGAGGTGTAGGTAGGATAGCCCGGATCCGGGACGAGCACCTTGTCACCCTCGTTGATGAATGCGAGGCTGATGAGGAGAATGCCTTCCTTGGAGCCGAAAAGCGGCTGGATTTCTCCGTCCGGGGACAATGTGACCCCATAATATCTTGAATACCAGTCAGAAAACGCCTTGCGCAATGCGGGTGTGCCGACATAGCTCTGATATGCGTGATTGCCCGGTTCAGCAGCGAGTGTCCGGAGTTCCGAAATCGCTTCAGCAGGAGGCATCCCGTCCGGTGCGCCGATTCCCAGATTGATCACTTTCGGCAGTCCCGAAGCCGTCCTTTCGGCATTCATGCTGTCGATTTCCTTCAGCTTCCTTGAGAAATAATACTCCTTGACCGAAGCCGTCCTGTCCGCAGGTCTTATTATCATAATGTCACCTCCTGTATATATTCGCCCATGATGTCAAGCCCCTCCACGAGCGGCCTCACGGCTGAAAGTGCCTGAGTATAACGCTCATAGCTGCCGAATGTGATGTCCACGTAGAAGAAGTACTGCCATTTCTCGCCCGGAATGGGCAGGGACTGGATTCTCGACAGATTCATATCGTAGAATGAGAGAATGGTGAGAATGTGAGCCAGCGAGCCCGGCGTATGCGGAAGAGTGAAGCAGATGGAGGACTTGTTGATTTTCTCCTCAGGCACGCTCACGGCATCATCCACAATGAGGAAGCGCGTGAAATTCTGCTTGTACGTCTCAATGTTACCGGCAAGAATCTCCAGGCCGAAACGCTCTGCAGCCAATGAAGATGCCACTGCTCCAACCCCCATGAGATGGCCCTCAGCCACGTCAGCGGCACTCTTGGCAGTATCCTCGGACTCTACCATCTGAATCCACGGGCATTCCCTCTCGAAATACTGGCGGGTCTGGTTGATGGCCATGTAATGGGTCCTGACCTCTTTTATGTCCTCCAGGGACTGTCCCGGCAATGCCATCAGATTCTGGTGTATGTGAAGGTAGATCTCGCCCTTGACCTTGGCTCCGTAACGTCTGAGGAGGTCGAAATTCGGAAGAAGTCCTCCTGAAGTCGTGTTCTCCACCGCAATGATCAGCGCATCGGCCTCACCTGTCCCGAGCGCCTTGAACATTCCCTCGAACGTGGCGCATTCAATTATTTCAGGCGGCCCAGGTTCTCCCAGCCTGTCATAGAAAATACAGGCGGCCTGCTCGTGGAAACTGCCGTGGAATCCCTGTATTGCAACTTTCTTTGCCATTAATCTGTAAGTTTCGTTTCTCTAAAAAAGAAGGCCGTCCGATATCCGGGCAGCCCTCTTCATATATTTCCCAATTATGAATCTACACGTGACCCGGACCTTTATCTTGCCTGATAAAAGTAAAAGTAAAGCCCGTAGTCAAAAAATCGTGTGCTGTTTCTCATAACAGGGGCAAATATAGAAAAATAATTCCTAAAATATGCAATCGGCAAGGAAAATTTCATCACTTTATTTCAGAAGCCTTGAGCACAAGCTGGCAGAATGCCGCCCGATAGCCGTGAGGGTCATATTCCGACTGGCCTGCAAGGTTATAGGCCATTGCAAAATCGGCATCTCCCCTGTACTGGGAATCCATGAGGGTCAACCCGTATGCGGCGACGCCGGCAGCGAACCTGAACTCGGTGGACGTGGCGGCAGCCTCTCCCACATTGCAGGAAAGCGGGATGCTGTCCTCCCCGAGCTTGTCCTTGTATCGGAAATCGAAGACAGCGATATCCGAGCCTTCACCGTAGCCCTCGGCCGGGATGATTTCATACAATGCGGTAACGGTCTGTCCCGCACCGATTTCACCGGCATCCTTGTCATCATTTTCGAAATCCTCGCTGGAGAGAACCCGGTTCTCGTAGCCTATCAGCCTGTAGCTGTCCACCTTCTCCTTGTCGAAGGTAATCTGGACCTTGGCGTCATTGGCCACGCTGAAGAACTTGGAAACCTCGTTCACGAAAACCTTGGTCAGCTCGTCCTCCGAGTCGATATACTGGTAGGTTCCGTTGCCGGAATTGGAGACTTTCTCCATCATCGAATCATTGAGGTTCCCTGTACCGAAACCGCAGACTGTCAGATAAATGCCCTTCGAGGCATAGTCCTGTGCCATTTCCAGAAGCTCATCCGTAGAGGTCACTCCCACATTGAAATCCCCGTCGGTCCCCATTATCACCCTGTTGTTTCCGCCCTCGATATAGTTCTTCAGGCATTCCTCATAGGCCATCTTCATGGCGGCCCCGCCGGCCGTGCTGCCGGATGCCACGAGGGAAGAAATCGCCTTCTTTATTGTGCTTGACTGAGATACAAGGGTGGATTCAAGGAGAAGCTTGACCGTGCCGGAATATGTCACGATGGAGATTCTGTCCTGGGGATTGAGATTGTCCACCAGCATAGTAAGACCTGACTTGAGAAGGTCGAGCTTGTCAGAGGTGTTCATCGAGCCGGAGACGTCAATGAGGAACACATAATTGGCCTTCGGGAACCGGGAAACCGGAATCGAGCGGCCCTTGATGCCGAGGCGCATCAGTTTGTGGGCCTTGTTCCAAGGGCATTCTCCCACTTCCCCGTTTATGGCCACGGCAGCATCCGCCTGAGGCTCAGGATAGTCGAATGTAAAATAATTCAGGTATTCCTCAATGCGGACAGAATTAGGCTGCGGAAGAAAACCTTTGTTCACCATTTTCCTCATATAGCCGTAGGCTGCCCCGTCGGCGTCCACCGAGAATGTGGATTTGTCATTTTCAGAGGTCTTCACGAAAGGGTTCTCCCTGATTTCATCGAAACTGTCCCCTCCATCAACATAGCCTTCATCCCCCGCCTCCGAAGGATAGAATTCTCCATCACCGAACGCATCATAGTCCTCGGACATCATGCAGGACACCGCCATCGAAAGCGACAGAAGCCCTGCGATCATTCTAATTGTCATAATCAGTCACATTTCTATTACCGGTTACATAGATGCATCCGGAAACGGAAATGTTGCACTGGGTCAGAAGAGTCCAAGTGGAATATTGATTCCGAGGAGGATGAGGACAATGCCTCCAGTTATGGCAGCTGGACGTCCTGCCTTTCCGCCTATGAAGGAACCTCCTTTGATTCCGACGATTACGGACAATGCCGTGAAGATGAACACAGCCACGGTCGGCACCCACATCTCGGGAAGAATGCGGCCCGCCATCGACATCGATATTCCCACCGCGAGGGCGTCAATGCTGTCTGCCACCCCGGCAAGTACAATGTTGCGGAAACCGGTCAGGCTGTGGGGCTCCTCGTCAGAGAAGGCCTCCCTTATCATTGACGAGCCCACGAATATAAGCAGGGCCATTCCTACATATTTCACAATCTTAATGATGTACCGGGAGATGAAATCCCCGAAGGCCCAGCCGGCTGCCAGGAATGATGTCTGGATGACTGCGAAAATCAATGCTATCCGCAGGACTTCCGCCCAGCGCACATTCTTCATCGACACGCTTGCGCAGAGGGCGACGGCAAAGCAGTCTGCGCAGAGGGAAGCGGAAAGAAGTATATCCTTGAACATTGACTATCTCGGTTTGAAAATCTGTCTGTTTACTATCGAGCGGCCCAGGGTCAGCTGGTCGGCATATTCCAACCCATCCCCGAAGCCGAGACCCCTGGCCAGAGAGGAAATCCTGACTCCGAATGGGGAAATCTGCCTGTAAATGTAGAATGCCGTGGTCTCGCCTTCCACATCCCCGCTCAGTGCGAAAATCACCTCCACCTGTTCCGGAGACGCCGCAGCGGAGGCGAGAGCCTCGATCCTGGAGCGGAGCTGGACAATGTTTATGTCCGACGGCCCAATGCCGTCAATCGGTGAAATCTTGCCGCCAAGCACGTGATACACACCGTGGTACTGGCCCGTGGACTCGATGCTCATCACATCCCGGACATTCTCGACAACGCAGACGGTATTGTGGTCCCGGCTCATATCCCGGCAGATGGAACATTCCCCTTCGTCCGAAATCATCATGCACGTATGACAATAGACCACCTCCTCCCGAAGTCTCCTTATGGAATCGGTGAAATGCCTGACATTCTCCACCGGCTGGCGGAGAAGATGCAGGGCAAGCCGGAGAGCACTCTTCTCTCCCACTCCCGGCAATGAACTAATTGCATCTACCGCATTCTCAAGCAGTTCTGAAGGATATTTCTCAGTCTTCATCTTCACTTCCATCAATATAAGCCGACACCGCCTTCCTCACCGAACCGTACTTGAGCAGGAGTTTCTCAGCGATGCCGTAATCCTTGATCCCGGTCTCGTCCATTATCATTCTCGCTCCCCTGCCCACAAGCTTGTGGTTTGTGAGCTGCATATCCACCATAGAGTTGCCCCGGACGTGTCCGAGCCTTATCATAACCGCTGTGGAAATCATATTGAGCACCAGTTTCTGGGCGGTTCCGGACTTCATTCTCGTGCTCCCGGTGACAAATTCAGGCCCGACCACCACTTCAATCGGGATTTCCGCGGCAGAGCCGAGCTCAGTGCCGCTGTTGCAGGCAATGCATCCTGTAAGCAGGCCTGACTCCCTAGCCTTCCTGACCGCACCGATTACGTATGGGGTACGTCCGGAAGCAGCCACGCCCACCACCACGTCCTCAGGCACGGGATTGTACTTCAGTATATCATTCCAGCCCTGCTCCGCATTGTCCTCGGCGGATTCCACGGCATTGCGGATCGCCTTGTCCCCGCCTGCAATCAGGCCGATGAACTTGTCCTTCACACCGTATGTCGGAGGAATCTCGGAAGCGTCCAGAACACCGAGCCTCCCGCTGGTCCCGGCTCCGACATAGAATACCCGTCCGCCCTGCCGCATCCTCCCGACAATTCCGTCCACAAGCCTGCCTATGGCGTCAATGTGTTCCGCCACGGCATATGGAACAAGTTTGTCCTCGTGATTTATGCATGTAAGAATCTCCGTCACGGACATATCCTGGAGATTCTGGTAATTGGATGATTGTTCAGTAGTATTCATCAGTCCTTTGAATGATATCTTACGAGGCCCTCCACAGGCGATGCCTCAATGATGCCGACGCTGACGCCTTTCAATGCCGCAATTTCCAGAAAGACATCTTTCAATGCCGCTCCGAAGCCTCCCACGACACCGATTCTACTGCCGGCAGCACCATATCGGGAGAGGCATCTGTCGAACAATGCCATGAAATTGTCCCTGACGAGGTTCCTGACGTATGGGCAGGTGTCGTAGTAGCCCGCGATGAACGGAGCGAATGAGCCGAGATACCCGGCCGGGGAGTCTCCCTTATAGACATTCCTGACAATCGTCTGATAACCAGTGTCGTAAGTGGCGGAGAAATCCGAGGCCACAGGTTCCGGGACCAGCCCTTTGAGGAAATCCGATACAAAGAGCCGTCCGAGCCTGGACGCACTTCCCTCGTCCCCGAGGATGAATCCGCCGGAGCGGACATTCCTCACGATTTTCTCCCCGTCATATTCGCAGGTATTGGAGCCTGTTCCGAGAATGACCGCAACCCCTGCTTCCCTCCCGCAGACAGCCCTTGCCGCCCCAAGGAGATCGGATGCGTATTCTATTGACGCACAAGGAAATGCAGAATGGAGCACCGGGTCGATTCCAGCAGCGTTCTCCGGCACACTGCCTCCCGTGGCAATGAGGCCGGCAGCATAGAAATGCACTGCCTTCACCTCCTCGCCAGAAGGATTGAGGCCCGAAACAGCCTCACTGAGGACTGTGGACACGAATCCCGGATCAGCAGAAGCCAGGTTCATTCCGGCAGTCCTCAGTGAGGATATTGTACCGTCGGCGGATACGGCTCTCCAGTCCGTCTTGCTCGCGCCGCTTTCAGCAATGATTACCACTATTTCTCAGGAATATTCTCGAGAATCGCCTTGACAAACTCCCAAGTCCTTCCAACTGTGTCAATCTTGACTCTCTCATCAGGAGAATGAGGATGAACAATGGTAGGTCCGAATGAAACCATATCCCAGTTCGGATACTTGGCTCCGAGGAGGGCGCACTCAAGACCGGCGTGAATGGCCATCACCTTCATCTCCTCTCCGTAGAGTTTCTTATAGACGTCCTTGATTGTCGCAATGATAGGGGTTTCCGGCTTAGGGGTCCATCCGGAATATCCTCCGCAGGTAGTGAACTCCGCGCCTGCGAGCTCAAACACTGAACGCATCCTGAGTGCAAGGGCCTCCTTGGCGGAGTCAACCGAGCTGCGCATCAGGCATCTGATGACAATATGTCCGTTCTCAGTCCTGATTACAGCAAGGTTGTTGGAGGTCTCGGTAAGGCCTTCCACTGAGGCGCTCATTCTCTCCACACCGTTCGGACAGGCAAGAACAGACTTCACTGCCCTGAGGGCTACACAATCCTCAATGTATTCAGTGACAGGAGCTTCCAGGGCCTCGAAAAGGCAGATTGCCGAAGGGTCGGTCTCTGCAAACTCAGCCTTGATTTCACCAAAGGACTTGTCAATGTCAGCCTTCACGGAAGCAAGGGTCTCAGGATTTACCAGCATTGTGACCTCGGCCTCGAAAGGAATTGCATTGCGGAGACTGCCTCCCTTGAAATCTGCGATTTTCACTCCGTATTTCTCACTGAGAGGGAGGACGATTCTCGCAGCGGCCCTGTTGGCATTGGCCCTGTAGAGGATGATGTCCATGCCGGAATGTCCTCCGGAAAGTCCCTTCACCGTAAGCTTCCAGCTCTGCCATCCTTCAGGAGCGGCCACTGCATCATATTTGAAATCTGCGGTGCCGTCCAGTCCGCCTGCGCAGCCTATATAGAGCTCGCCCTCGGTCTCCGAATCGAGATTCAGGAGAATGTCACCCTGGAGAACTCCCGGCTTGAGGCATTCTGCTCCTGTCATTCCGGTCTCCTCATCGTATGTCACGAGCACCTCTACCGGACCGTGCTTCAAGGTATTGTCCTCCAATACTGAGAGACCGAGGCAAACGCCGATGCCGTTGTCCGCTCCGAGAGTGGTGCCCTTGGCACCAAGCCATTCCCCCTGGACCTCTGTCTCGATAGGGTCGGTGAGGAAATCGTGCACAGTGTCGGCGGTCTTCTGAGGAACCATGTCCATATGTCCCTGGAAAATGACTCCCCTGCGGTTCTCATAACCCGGAGTGGCAGGCTTGCGGAATATGATGTTGCCGGTATCATCCCTGAAAACCTCAACGCCCCTGGCCTTGCCCCAGTCAAGGAGATATTGCTGCACCTTCTCCTCGTGCTTGGAAGGGCGCGGAACTCTGGTCAGTCCATAGAAATTGTCCCAGACGATTTTCGGTTCGAGATCTTTGATTGTCATAATTTCAGTATTTTATGTTATTATTTTGATTTCAACGGGAAAGTGCTCTCTATGCCCAGCTGATATACCGGCATACGGCTCTGGAGGAGCACATTGACGCCGTCGCTGAGCCTTACGTTGCAGGAAGCCGGCACGCGGTAATGCGCAAGAGTCCCGCCGGATGCGGACTGCTTCCCGGCCGGGGCGGCTACCGGCTCATAGACGAACTCGAGAAGGTATGGCTTGCCTGACAGGTCATCTGCAGGAACCAGTCCCTTGGAATCCGAAATCCTGAATGCCACATAGATTTGATTTTCATTGTCTTTGGACGGCACGACCTCATAATTCATCTTCTGCAGGCTGTACTCGCTGTAACCTGTGAAAAGGGACACATACTCTTTCTCAAGCCTTGATATTTCCTCAATGGCAGCATTGAGAGCCTCCCCGCTGAAGGTTGCATCCGTGTCACCCGTGATAATCTGGACCCTCTTCTTCCTGAGATCGAAAATCATCTCGGCAGCCTCCTTTGCCCTTGCATCCGGGGACTTCTGCACTACCATTTCCTGCTGTACGGCAACCTTGTTGTAGGATGACTCGTTCTTGACGTTGCGGTAGAGGGTTGCAGCCTCGGAAGTAAGGTTGGAAGTAACTCCTCTGCCTGAAAAGTCAGCCTTGCCTGCGGCAGGAAAGCGCCAGACTGTCTCCTCTGCGGCTGAAGATGATACGGAGACAAGCCCCTGTGATGTCAATGTCAGGAAGGCCGGCATGGCGGCTCCCGGATTTACGGTATAGCGGGCAGACATATCCGCCTCCACTGACGGAGTCATCCGCGCCGAAGTCACGGTGAATGTGACAGCATCTTTCTGACGGGCATCAATTCCAAGATACTTCTGGGCATATTTGGCGTAAGGTCCGGCATAGAAGTTTTCCTGAGAAGCCTCTATCTCGAGTTTTACCGACGTCATCGGAAGGGCATAGACCAAGGTTCCCTGAGGGTCGGCCACCCCGGTCTGCGCCTGCATGAAGGCCGGAATCGCGAGCAATGCTGTGATAATACAGAGTTTCGTTTTCATTTCTTCCATCTTTTATGTGTCCATAGATAATTCCACGGCTGCGCCTCGACATCCTTGGCGAGGAGAGCGTAGAACCTGTTCATGATTTCTTCCGGAGTGCTCTGCGAGGCATCCTCGCAAATAGGCTCGAACCTTATGGTATAGCCTCCTTCAGGTTCTTCCTCCATTCCCATGTAGCATACGGCCAGTTTCAGCTTGCAGGCCAGGGCAGCGCCGCCGGTCATGGTTCTGGTCGGCTGGTGGAGAAAATCGTCCACGGTATGCGCTGAAGCATACTTGTACGGGCATTGGTCCGTAGGGAAGCAATATATCCTTTTCTGATTCCTGTGAGCAACGACGAAGCGCATGATGTCCTTCGACTCCACGCAGCAATTGCTCCAGTCGGCCTTGACGGGGGTGCAGCGGTTATGCCGCATAACCCTGTCCATAGTCTTGTTCGAAAGTTTCTTGTAGACAATGGAAATCTCTTCCTCCGTAAAAGAGAAAGTGCCGCTCTTGGTGAGACTCCTGTAATGCATGCAGCCTCCGAGAATCTCCCAGTTTCCGGCGTGGGAAGTCATAAGCATCACAGAAGGTGCCTTGTCGAAAAGCTCGCTCAATGCCTCGAGGTTCGAATAATGGCAAATGCCCGAATCCTCAAGCCTGTTCTTCATATAAGAACCTGCAAACCACACGGTCTCGGCTATGATGCGGCCCAAATGTCCATAGAATTTTCGGGCAATGTCCCTCAACTCACTGTACTTTTTGTCCGGAAAGGAACGGGCCAGATTGATCATCACCACATCTTTCCTGTACCCCAGAGGCACGCGGACAATCCAGGCGATGCATTTTCCCCAGAAATAATGCCATTTCAGAGGCTGCAGGGCCAAAAGCCGCAGAATGCCTTTGATTATATCTGCTCCCAAGTGCATTTAGCATGTAAATTTTATTCGCTCGAAACACAAATATATACATTTTTTCGGAGAATTTTCCGTATGTTTGCATAAGTAGTTTCACATTCCCCGACAATAAGGATATATAAACTTAAAAAACCATAACAGATTATGTTCAAAGACCAGCCAAAAGGCCTTTTCGCCCTGGCCCTCGCCAACACGGGAGAAAGATTCGGCTACTACACGATGCTTGCCATCTTCCTCCTGTTCATCCAGGCCAAGTTCGGGTTCAGCGCTGCAGCCGCTACACAGATTTATTCAATTTTCCTCGCAGGCGTGTACTTCATGCCATTGTTCGGAGGAATGCTTGCCGACAAGATCGGATACGGAAGATGCGTAACCATCGGAATAGGCGTGATGTTCCTCGGATATCTCTGCCTCTCCATTCCTACATCTCCTGACCTCGCCGGCAAGATTCTGATGTTCGGAGCCCTTGCCCTCATCGCAGTCGGCACAGGACTGTTCAAGGGAAATCTCCAGGTGATGGTGGGCAACCTCTATGACGACCCTAAATATGCCGCCAAGAGGGATTCCGCATTCAGCCTCTTCTATATGGCCATCAATATCGGCGCAATGTTCGCTCCTTCGATGGCAAAGGCTGTCACCAACTTCTTCCTCGGAAAATCCGGGCTCGTCTATAATGCGGAGATTCCTGCCATCGCACACCAGATTATGGCCGGAAACCTCGAGAATGCCGACAAGCTCACGGAACTGGCCGGGACAATGAGCGGAAGCGCAGGAATGGACGCGCTGGCTTTCAGCAATTTCTATATTGACAAGCTCTCCAATGCATACAACTACGGTTTCGCGGTAGCCTGCATATCCCTGATTGTCTCAGTGGCCATCTACTATGGCTGCAGGTCCTGGTTCAAGCACGCAGACGTGACTGCAAAGCAGGCCAAGGCTGCCAACGCAAACGAGGTGGAACTCACTCCGGAGCAGACAAAGAGCCGCATCACAGCCCTTATGCTCGTTTTCGCAGTGGTTATTTTCTTCTGGATGGCATTCCACCAGAACGGAGCCACAATGACCCTCTTTGCACGTGACTATACAGCAAGCAGCGTTTCCGGATTCACCAGAATCGGTTTCAACATCGGAAGCCTCTTCCTCATCGCCGTGTCGATGTACACCCTCTTCGGCATTTTCCAGTCAGAGGAGAAGAAGAACAAGATTCTCTGCGGAGCCGCGACATTGCTTCTCTGGGGTGGCGCATACTGGATTTACTCCGGAATGTCAGGTGTCGTGAAGATTCTGCCTTCCGATTTCCAGCAGTTCAATCCTTTCTTCGTGGTCGCCCTCACACCGCTTTCAATGGCAATCTTCGGGGCCCTCGCAAAGAAGGGCAAGGAGCCTTCCGCTCCTCGCAAGATTGGTCTGGGAATGATTGTGGCCGCAGTAGGATTCTCCATCCTCACAGTGGCTTCCATCGGGCTCGCATCGCCAAAGGAACTCGGCGGAACAGTCAGCCCGGATCTCGTTTCACCGGAATGGCTTATCTCCACATACTTCATCCTCACATTCGCCGAGCTTCTCCTCTCCCCTATGGGAATCTCATTCGTATCCAAGGTCGCTCCTCCTAAATACAAGGGTGCCATGATGGGCTGCTGGTTCGCTGCAACCGCCATCGGAAACTACCTTGTGTCCATACCTGGAGCCATCTGGAACAAGGTTCCTCTCTGGGGTGTATGGACATTGCTCATCACTCTCTGCCTCATCTCCGCTCTCTTCATCTTCTCAATCATGAAGAAGCTTGAGTCAGCGACTGAAGGCTGATGGACAAGACAACAGTGGAACTTCTCCGCGATTGGGCGGAGACATACAATGATCCGGCGTACTTCCGGGAAGACCCCATAGCCTTCCCGGCAAGGTTCGCCGAGATGGAGAAGAGGCAAACGCGCTGTTTGAAAGACATAGAGACAGCCGCCGTGTTCGCCTCTCATTTTGCCTGGGGACGCAGGGCAATGATAGTCAGGGATTGCACAAGGCTTTTCGACCACATGGACTGGAAGCCTTACGACTATGTGATGAGGGGAGAATGGAGAAATGACGGGACCAGCATCCACCGGACTGTGAAGTGGAGCGAGGTGGCTGCAATCTGCTCAAGACTCAAGGATATTTACGAAAGGGTGGACAGCCTCGAAGGATTCACTCTCGAGATGTTCAGAACCGGGGTTTTCGGCCAGAAGCCGGATCCTAAGGCTCCGGGAAAGAAAATCAACATGATGAGGAGATGGATGGTGAGGGATGACGGGAAGGTGGACCTCGGCGTTTGGAAAAACACTTCCCCCGCTGAGCTGCTCATTCCGCTTGATGTCCATGTGTATGACACTGCCGCCACCATCGGGCTCACTTCGAGGAAGCAGAAGGACATTGTCACAGTCAGGGAAATAACCGATGCCTTCTCGGAGATTTTTCCAGGAGACCCCTGCAAGGGAGATTTCGCATTGTTCGGATACGGGGTCACCCACCAGAAAGGCTGAATAACCATTCGCTTTATGCCGAAATTATACATCATATCAGGTTGCAACGGGGCCGGAAAGACCACGGCCTCATACGCATTGCTGCCGGAGATGCTCAGCTGCAGCCAGTTCGTCAATTCAGATGAATTCGCCAAGAGCCTTTCCCCGTTCAGCCCCGCGTCGGCGTCAATCCAGGCCAGCAAGCTGATGCTCCTCAAAATCAACTATCTGTTCAAGCGTCACGAGGACTTTGCAATCGAGACGACTCTTGCGACGAGGAGCCTGAAAAAAATGGTGAAATATGCCCAGGCGGAGGGATATGAGGTTACCGTTCTGTATTTCTGGCTGAACTCCCCTGACCTCGCGGTCGAGAGGGTCAAGGCCAGAGTGGCGGCCGGAGGACACAATATTCCGGAGCCTACCATCAGGAGGCGGTATGTCGTCGGTCTGCATTACTTTTTCAATGACTACATCCCGATTGCGGACAGATGGATTCTGGCAGACAATTCGGAAATCCCGTTCAAAGTCATAGCAGAGGGACGCAAGGAAGGAATGATAATCAAGGACAGCGCCACATATGACATAATCAAGGCGGCGTCGGATGCCGGAATACCGGAGGTATCAAAATGATTCAGGAAAGACAATACTACATTGATATTTTTCAGACAGGTCCCGAGGAGATGAAAAGGCTCACGGCCATCGCCCTCGCCAATGGTGGCGACTACTGTGACCTCTACTTCGAGAACACTGTCATGCAGATACATCAGCTCATCGACGGAGAAGTATCGTCCGGTGGACTGAACGTGGATTACGGAGTCGGAATCAGGGTTCTCTGCGGAGAAAAGACAGGCTACGCCTATTCGGAAAGCACTCTTCCGGCCGATATGGAAGCTGCTGCGAAGGCCGCATCAGCCATTGCCATCACCTCGGGGAGCGGGGCCGTGAAGCCCGTGGAAACCAGGAGTACGGGAGCAGTCTATACCGCAATCGGAGCCAATGGGGGCCGCGAGGTCAGAAGGCTTTACACCGGGGCGCCTAATCCTGCGGCTGACAGATATCCGATAATCCTGGACTGGAGGACTTTAAGCCCTTCAGTTGCAGTGGAATGGCTCCACAAGCTGGAGGACGGCATAAAGGCCGCAGATTCCAGAATCAGGAAAATCACCTGCTCAATGAGCAGTCAGACAAGTGACTACCTGATGTACAATTCATTCGGGGAACTGAAGTATGAAACCCGCCCGATGACGACTCTCCAGGCATCCCTGACTGCGGAACAGAACGGGAAAAAGATAGTCAGGAACGTTTCCAGGAGTTTCAGGACGGGAGCGGAAATGCTCTCGGAAACCTTGATTGGTGAAATGGTCTTGGAAATGACCGGCAATATGGACGCCTCCTTCGACGCAAGACGTCCCAAGGGCGGTGAAATGCCTGTGGTAATGGGGGCCGGAGCCTCCGGAATCCTGCTCCACGAGGCGATGGGACACGCCTTCGAGGCCGATTTCAACAGGAAAGGACAGTCCATATTTTCCGACAAGATGGGCAAGAGGGTATGCCCTGAGGGTATCAACATTGTGGATGATGCCACTATACGCGGCAACAGGGGCTCACTCAACTTCGACGACGAGGGAGTGCCGGGCCAGAGGACAATGATGGTGGAGGACGGAATACTTACATCATATCTCCACGACAGGATCAGCGCGAAATGGTATGGGGTCTCCCCTACCGGCAACGGGCGAAGGGAGACTTTCAGGTCATCCCCGATTCCGAGGATGCGCGCCACATATATGGAGAGCGGGAATGCGGACCCGGAAGGCATCATTGCCTCGGTCAGGAAAGGCATTTATGTCAATGAATTCAGCAATGGGCAGGTCAAAATCGGAGAGGGAGACTTTACCTTCTTCGTCAGGCGGGGCTATCTTATAGAAAACGGAAGGCTCACAGAGCCGGTGAATGATATCAATGTCATAGGAAACGGTCCCCAGGCACTGAGCGACATTGTCGCAGTGGGCAATGACTGCCTGATTGACAACGGAGCCTGGACCTGTGGCAAAGGTCAGTCTGCCCCTGTATCCTGTGGAATGCCGACGGTCCTTGTCAAGAAACTTACAGTAGGCGGCGAATAACAATCATTGCGGGTTATTATTATGATTTACAAAGGTATGGAAGATATGAGCTGCGCCATCTCCGATGCGGAGATCAGGATTGCGGAGAACAGTGTCGAGGCGGCCCTCGATGCCGGAGCGTCGGCCGTGCAGGTCACATTGGACAAGGCCTGCACCGATATTGTAGCATTGCTCAACGGCGAACTTGACAACATCAGGCATACGGGGGACAGATCCCTGACCTTCAGGTTATACTCAGAGGGAAGGTACGGGGTATTTTCCACCAACCGTTTGGATGACAACGGAATCCGCTCATTTATGAAACAGGCCGTGGAGCATCTCAGGCTCCAGGCTGAGGACCCTTTCAGGAAGCTTCCGTCCGAGACCACCGGAGAGGCTGTACGGGGAGATGAAATGGGGCTTTGCTGGTACGGGTACGACACCGTCACAGGCAAGGACAGGATTGCCGCCGCCGAGTCCGTCTCAGTATTCGGGAAGGAAGGGAATGAAGGCAAGGGCTGGAAGCTGATTTCCGAGGAAGTGGAATACAACAACACACTCGCGGACACCCTCCTGCTGGATTCCTCCGGCACAAGATGCCGCCAGGTCGAGACCTCGTTCGAAGTGAGCGCCCAGGCTACCGTACAGGACAGAGCAGGGGCAAAATACAGCGGTTTTGACTGGGACTATGGCATAAGTCCGGACAGAATCAGCAGTTCAGAATGCGGCAGGAAGGCTGTGGAAGAGGCCGTCAGTCAGATTAATCCGGAACGCATCCCTGGAGGGAAATATACGATGGTCGTGGACAGGAAGGTCTGCAGCAAGCTCATAAATCCGATAATCAGCGGACTTGGCGGACTCAGGATCCAGCAGAGATCATCCTTCCTCACAGACACATTGGATAAGAAGGTTTTCCATGAAGGAATGTCCCTTGTGGACAGGCCGAGAGTTCCGGGCAAATGCGGATCAATCCTTTTCGAGCCGGACGGAAGGGCCTGCATTGACAGGGACATCATCATTGAAGGAGTGGTAAAGGAATACTTCATAAACACCTATATGTCAGGTAAAATGGGTATGGAGGCGACATCAGACACGGCCAACAGACCGGTTCTGCTGCCTTTTGTCAATGGCAATCCGGGATTGACAGAGGCATTGAGGAAGGGGGAAGGCATTCTTGAGAGAGACGGCATCCTGAATATCTGCGGAGACGGAATCCTCGTGACCGGCTTCAACGGCGGCAACTGCAATGCCGCCACGGGGGAATTCTCCTACGGCATAGAAGGGTTTGAATTCCGTAACGGAGTCATTGTCAGGCCGATTGAGAGTATGCTCATCACGGGTGAAATGATAACTCTCTGGAACTCTCTCATTGCCGCAGGCACGGATCCGATGAACGGGATGAGCAGGCAGATACCGACATTGGCATTCTCCGACATTTCATTCAATTCCTAGGACAATGAAGGCCAGATTATTCCTTATAGACGGACACGCATTGATCTTCAAGATGTATTACGCATTCTTGAGGCGTCCGATGATAAACTCGAAGGGAGAGGACACGTCCATACTTTTCGGATTCACCAAGTATCTTCTGGAAATGATACACCGGGAAGAGCCTACGCATCTCGCAGTGGCATTCGACCCTCCGGGAGGCACATTCAGGAATGAGATGTATCCTCAGTACAAGGCCAACAGGGACGAGACCCCGCAACTTGTCATTGATGCCCTGGAGCCCCTGAAGGAGCTCTGCAAGGCTCTCGACATTCCGGTACTTATGATGCCGGGCTTCGAGGCTGACGACGTAATCGGCTCAATGGCAAAGCAGATGAAGTCCCCTGACACTGAAATATTTATGGTGACTCCTGACAAGGACTACGGCCAACTTGTGGATGACGGAATCTTTCAGTACAGACCCGGCAAGGCTGGGGAAAATGCCGAGATTCTGGACAAGGGTGCCATCTGCGCAAGGTACGGCATAAGTTCCACCCTGCAGGTCATCGAGATGCTGACCATCTGCGGTGACACGGCCGACAATGTTCCGGGCGTGAAGGGTGTCGGGGAAGTCGGGGCGGCCAGACTGATCGGCAAATACGGCAGCGTGGAAAACATCTATGCCCACCTCAATGAATTGACACCCAGACAGAAAGAGCAGTTCGAGGCGGCGAGGGAACACATCGGACTGAGCCACGAGCTGGTAACCATCAGGACTGACATTCCTCTGGACGTAAAAATGGAGGATATGAGGCTGACATTGAAATACGACAACAATGTAGCCGGACTTTTCGAACATTACGAATTCAATTCCCTCAAGAAATTGATTCCGGAATCATCTGTCGTGAGAGCAGCTCCAGCTGTTGCAAGAAGGCTCAATATCAATGAGATCACGCCTGAAAGAATTGTCGCCGAAGTCCGCAAGAACGGGATGGCAGCCATTTCAATAGAAAAATCAAGCCTCAACAATGCCACGGCTGTCATTGCAACCTGCCCGGAAAGCGAATGCCGGAAAGGGAAAGATGAGGATTTGACAGTAATTGCAGCCATAGGCCCGGCACCTGTATTCAAAGATATTCTGGAGGATATTTCCATCACCAAATACGGGAAAGATCTCAAGGCCCAGTCCGGACTTCTCGCTGAATACGGTATCGAACTGAGCGGCAGGATGATGGACATTGCCCTGATGCATTATCTCATCAACCCGGAGAAAAGTCACGGGGTTGATATTCTGGTCAAGACATATCTCGGAATCGACATCGCAGCTGCGGAAGAGGAAGTTGCGCAGCCAACTAGTCTTTTCGACATTCCGGAGGAGCCAGGGGACAATGCAGCTGATGCCAGAAGGACTGCCGCCATTCTCCCGACCGGGGTCCTGATAAATGACGAGCTGCATTCATCTTCTACAGGAATACACACATTGTCAGAACTTTACGACAATATGGAGGAGCCTCTCATGAGGGTTCTGGCCAAGATGGAAAGGGTTGGGGTCAAGGTGGATCTCGGACAATTGAAGGAGTTTGCGGACGGACTGCGCAAGGAGATGAAGGAGAGGGAGGAACGAATCAGGGAAATGACAGGTGAGCCTGAGCTCAATATCTCTTCCCCGAAGCAGGTCGGAGATGTACTTTTCGACAAGCTGAAGCTGGACCCGAAGGCAAAGAAGACATCCAGGGGCAGTTATCCGACAGATGAGACCACATTGGCGGCCCTTGCGGACAAGAATCCGGTCATAGGGGAAATATTGGAGTTCCGCGCTGTAAAGAAACTTCTCTCCACATACATTGAACCATTCCCGGGATATATATCGAGAAAGGACGGAAGGGTGCATACCACTTTCAACCAGGCACTTACTGCCACCGGAAGACTGAGTTCCTCAAACCCTAACCTCCAGAACATCCCAATCAGGACAGAGCGTGGCAAGGAAATCAGGAAGGCATTCGTTCCAAAGGACAATGACGGATTCATCCTCTCTGCCGACTACTCCCAGATTGAGCTCAGAATCATGGCCCATCTCAGTGGGGATGAGCATCTCACTGGAGCATTCCGCAGCGGAGTGGATGTGCACAGGGCTACCGCAGCCAAGATATTCGGCATCCCGTACGATGAGGTGACCGGAGATCAGAGGCGAATTGCAAAGACGGCCAATTTCGGCATTATGTACGGTATCTCGTCTTTCGGTCTGGCACAGAGACTCGGCATTTCGAGAAGCGAAGCTAAGAAAATCATTGACGATTATTTCGAGGCCTTTCCTTCCGTCAGATCCTACATTGGGGATACGGTGGAAAGTGCCCGAAAAAACGGATATGTGGAGACTATATTCGGAAGGAGAAGATACCTCCCGGACATCAATGCAAAGAATGCCGTGGCGAGGTCGCTGGCTGAAAGGAATGCCGTCAATGCCCCTATTCAGGGCACATCGGCTGACATTATCAAGCTTGCGATGATCAATGTCGACAGGAGAATCGAGGAGGCCGGGCTCAGAAGCCGTATGGTACTCCAGATTCACGACGAACTCCTGTTCGATGCCTGGGCCGACGAGGTGGAAAGGCTCTCCGCCATTGTCAAGGAAGAAATGGAACACGTTACTGAACTATCAGTACCATTGACAGTTGAATGCAATTATGGGAAAAACTGGCTTGAAGCTCACTGACATTGACGACAACGGTCTCGTCAGACTGGCCCTTGAAGGCAGCCGCTCGGAGTCCGAGGCGGCCTTCTTCGCTATCTATGCCCGGTACCACAAGGCGGTGTCCGGACATATAGCAAAGTACGTCAAGGAAACTGAAGAAATCGAGGATATCTGCATGGAGAGCTTCGAGAAGGCTTTCGGCAAGCTCGCGACATTCAATCAGGAGAACAAGCTTTCCACCTGGCTTTTCAGAATCGCGAGGAACACGGCTTTCGACCATCAGGGAAAGAGCAAGTCAATGGGCAGGAAGGTTGAGAAGACATCGATTGACAACAGTCAGGACGAGGCTATTGAGGTGGCTGACGACAGGCTCAGCCCGGAGGATGACATCATCTCCAACCAGGACCATGAGAACTTCCTCTATTGCATTGACAAGCTTCCCGAGCACTATATGACTATTGCCAGGATGTGCTTTGTCGACAATCTCGGATACAAGGAAATTGCCGAAAAGGCAGACATCCCTATTAATACGGTAAAGACTCGCATAAGTAGAGCCAAGAGTCTGATTATCAGAATGATGCTGGACATAGAGAAACAATGATGGACTACAATGGATTCATAACGCTGGCCAAATCTCTGCTGCCCGGGATTACACCGGAGATGGAGGCGAGGTTCGAGGCTCTGGAAGGACTCTACAATGACTGGAATGCCCGCATCAATGTCATATCCAGGAAGGATATCGGCAGCCTGTATATGAGGCACGTGATGCATTCCCTGGCCATAGCAGGCTATCTCAAGGCCATACGGCCGGAGATGTACGAAGGCCTGTGCTCCGGCCGGATTGACGGGTGTCCCGCATCCGTCCTCGATATCGGTACGGGAGGAGGCTTCCCTGGCATCCCACTTGCCATTCTCTTCCCTGAGACCGGTTTCACACTCTGTGACTCGGTCGGGAAGAAGACAATCGTGGCCGAAGCGGTCGCTTCTTCACTGGCTCTTGACAATGTCAAAGTGGTGAATGCCCGTGCAGAGTCCCTGGATGAGACCTTCGATTTCGTGGTTTCCCGCGCCGTGACAGCCCTGGACAATTTCTATCCCTGGGCCGCCGGGAAATACAGGAAGAGCATTCTATATCTCAAGGGCGGAGATTTTTCCGAAGAGCTATGCCGTATGATGGCCGCCGCAAGGCTTGCCCCAGGCTCCGTCAGGACTTGGAAAATCCAGGACTGGATTGATGACGAGATATTCGAGGACAAGTTCGTGATTGACATCCCCGCATCTTCTGCCTCCCGGAAGGGCCAAAAGCACTGACACCTATGGAGTTCCTGGAAGGACTGGGCCTTGTGGGCCTCTTCATCGGCACTTTTCTGGCCGCAACCATTTTCCCTTTCAGCTCGGATGCATTGTACCTTGCAGTCCTGGCCGCCACCGGCAATCCTGTCGGCTGCCTTATTTACGGCACTGCAGGCAACTGGCTGGGCAGCGTTGCCACCTACTGGATAGGCTGGCTGGGCCGCTGGGAATGGATAGAGAAATGGTTCAAGGTAAAGCCTGAGACGCTTAAGAAGCAGAAGGAAAAGATTGACCGCTTCGGGGTCTGGCTAGCCCTGATCTGCTGGGTTCCCTTCATCGGCGACGTAATAGCAATAGCCCTGGGCTTCTACCGCACTCCCCCTGTCCGCACCGCCATCCTGCTCCTCATCGGCAAATTCCTCCGCTTCCTGGTGTGGAATCTGATTTACGGGTTAATCTGATATCCTCATTACATAATCCACTGCAGAACCCTATTATCTACAGCTGGACTGCATATAACAAAAAAAAGACTTGATTCCTCAAGTCTTTTTCAGTGGGAGCAGAGGGAGTCGAACCCCAGGCCCTGGCACGCCAGGGCCTTTCCGTCTATCCCCTAGTCGCTGCGCGACAGCCCCCAAGGGCATGCCGAAACAGTTCTCCGACCTGTTTCGGGCATCTCCGCCCTGCGTTTCCTTCGGAAACTCCGTTCTCCGATGCGCGGCTGATGCCGCCAAGCAGAGGGCCGGGGGCTCGACCGTATATAACAAAAAAAGACTTGATTTCTCAAGTCTTTTTCGGTGGGAGCAGAGGGAGTCGAACCCCCGACCCTCTGCTTGTAAGGCAGACGCTCTGAACCAACTGAGCTATGCTCCCAAGCATCCTGTATCGAAACAGGATTGCAAATATATGGAGATTTTTCCTAATCAGCAAGATTTTCGGCGAAAATTTACTGAAAATTCCCAAATCAGAAGAAAGTCACAGTTTTCTGCTCTACAGCGGAAAGGAGGCTGTTGGCAAGACGGCTCACTCCGAAGCGGAAAGTCTCGGGCCTCACCCAATCCTTGCCAAGGACAGTGCAACCGATGGAATAATAGCAGAGGGCATCCATCACGGACGATATGCCTCCGGCTGCCTTGAAACCAACCTTCCTGCCCGTCGCTGCGTAATATGCCTTTATACATTCACACATAACGAATGCGGCCATCGGAGTCGCATTGACATTTACCTTGCCGGTGGAAGTCTTGATAAAGTCTGCTCCCGCCTCCATTGACAGGAATGAAGCATCCGCAATAGCCTCAGGGCTGGCAAGAAGACCGCTCTCAATGATGACCTTCAGCACAACCTTGCGGCCCGCCTTTGCACCGGCCTCATCCACAGCCTTGCGGCAGAGAGCAATCTCATCAGCGGCAGCCTTGTAATCCCCCGCAAGAAACTTGTTGAGAGCCAGAACAATGTCCACCTCATCAGCGCCATCCTCGACAACCCTCGCACATTCTGCAGCCTTAATCTCCGCAAAAGTCTGCGAAGTCGGGAAACAACCTGAAACAGCCGTTACATGAAGAGCCGCATCCCTGCGTTTTTCCCTCACAACACAAGCCAGATTGGGATAAACGCAAACTGATGCAGGAAGAGGATAACCCGGGTAAATATCCCGGTAAGTATTCACCTTCTCCACAAACTTGGTTATTGACGCAACAGTGTCAGTAGTGTTTAAAGATGTCAGGTCCATGAGACCGAAACATTCACGAAGGACATCGTCAGACTTTATTCCTTCCAGATTGGAAGCAATGAGATCAAGACTCCTGTCGATAGCCTCCTTATCAGGAGAATATCCGTATTTTGTATGTAAATTACCCATAATATCTGATATCCAAATGTTTCAACCCTTAATCTGTATCTTGATGCCTGCTTCGGCAAGAGGCCTCGTTACAGCCTCCATCTCCTCTGCCGTACACTTCTCAAGTCCCTCTGCCGGAGTCTGCCTGTCAATGGTATAGACCATCACCTCCCTTGGCCGGAGTTCCAGAACCATCGCCCTCCATGCCACGACGTTCTCCTCCTCCAGAGAACTGAAACCGGGTCCTTTCAGGAACATGGTCTGAAGCACGAACTCCCCCTTGAACTCTTTCAACGCCTCAAAAGTGTCTGCCACACTGTACTTTCCCGAAGGCTGGTTCACCAATGACACAATCCTGTCAATCCCGCCGTCAAGTTTCAGAATGGGATTGTCCACCCTCATCAGTGCAGCCCTGACCTCAGGTCTGCGGATCATAGTCGCATTGGAAAGGACGGAAACCGCCGACTGCGGGAAAAATTCATCCCGAAGGTGAAGAGTAATGTCAATCATCTCCGGGAAATGAGGGTTCAATGTCGGCTCTCCGTCACCCGAAAATGTTATCGAATCGATGCGGACACCATTGTCCCTGCAATCCTGAAGTTTTGACCTCAATGCAGTCTCAAGTTCCGCCGGGAGAGGAAGTCTGCTGTCCTCACGGCCGTCCCTGTTCCAACCGCATTCACAGTAAATGCAGTCAAAATTGCAAATCTTTCCATTCTCCGGCAGGAGATTGATCCCCAGAGAAGAGCCGAGACGGCGGCTGAAGATTGGTCCGAATACTATTTTCTCCCTCAGCATAGCTAAACAATTCTTCTGGAACGGCTGGCTGAAGTCAGCCTGCCATCCTGTGAAATATGGTCAATGGCCACGACACCGGGCCTGCGCCCCGGGGCAAAACTGCCGAGCATATCCTCCTTGCCAAGGAATTCAGCACCATAGGCAGTCGCCCACATAATGATATCCCCAAGAGGGATTTCCGGAAAATTCTCCTGAAGGCAGAAAATCTCCCTCATCATGTCAAGGTCATCATTGCTGGAAAGCGAATCAGTCCCGACGGTAAGTTTCAAGCCCGAGCGCCACATCAGGCTGACATCAGGCAAAGAATTGTGGATGAATATATTGGAGCATGGACAGAGAGCTACATATGGATGTTCCATAACAGCTTTCACGGCCTCGATGCCCTCTTCGTTCATACATACCTCGTGTACAAGCAGAATATGCTCCGGGAAAGAAGTCCTGCCCGTAGCCTTGAGCCTGTCAATGAAATAGAGCAATGACGACTTGCCCGTAACAGGCGGCACACTCATACCTGCGCGCCTGCGGTTCTCATACATTGCGCCAGTTCCTGAAATCAGCATATCCTCCTCTTCCTGTGTCTCCTCGCTATGATAGGACAGGTAACCGGACTTGAGGCCCTCATCCGACACTGCAGTCAGCAATGCAGGGCTTGTCGTATAGCAGGAATGCGGCGTAGGGGCAGCGTCAATTCCGTATGAATCAGCCACTTTCTTGAGCTCCAATACTGAATCCATCACAGCCCCGCAATCCTCAGGCTCTGTCCCGAACACCTCCAGGAAAGTCCTCGTATAAATCGGCGACTGGGACTTGCACTCGAAGGAATCATCACAATTGCTGATATCCCCCATTGCGCTCACCCCCCTTCTCCAGAGAATATCCATCCACTCGGAAATCCACCTCTTCTTCTCCGCAACACTCACAGTATCACGGAGTTCATTGATCTGGTCAATGAAGCCCGCCATCCCAGTTCCCTTGCGGAACTTATGCCACATTGAAGAAAGCTCGATATGACAATGCGCATTCACCATTCCCGGAATCAGAGCCCCTGAAATCTTCTCGGCATCCTCAGGCAATGTGTCCGCAATGCCGGTAGAAACCACGGTACCGTCATCATCAAGTTCCACATAGCCGTCATGAATCGGCTCAGATGAAATTCCTGTGTATATGTAGTCAGCGTATATGCGTCTCATTTAAAAGTTCCTTTATTCTGAAACCCTCCGCCGGGGAGCGGCAGGTATTCTGCGGCGGGATGAATCAACCTGCTGAATAACAACCTTTTCCATATTTGTTTCCAATGCCGGGCGGCGGGATTTCAAATTGCTCCCGTCAAAACTGCCATCCTCAGGAGAGACAGCCTTCGTGCTGATGCTGTCCCGAACTGCGGCAATGCTGTCAGCCACATTGGCAAGACTGTCGAGCAGGACACTGTCCTTAGGGGCAACATACCATACAGGTCCATAATAAACCGTGTCCAGAGGCACCCTCTCCCATACAAATACGCCGGTGGAATCCATAACGATACTGACTGAGTCACATCGGACTGAATCCCGGCAACGGTCAAGCATTACCTCCACACGTCTGAACTCCTTGGCCTCAATCAACTGTCTCAAGCTGTCAAGATAAGCCCGACGCCTCTCCACGTATGTCAGTTCGTCAATCCTGTCCTGCAGAATCCTTTCAACCTTGGTAAAAATCTTACCAAAAGCCTCAGGGTCAGCCATATAGAAATTGACACTCGCAATATAGTCATCCCTGTCATAACCGTACTCCGCCAGTACAGGTGCATATACCAGGCAGGTATCCGCACGCCTTGGGGCATTCTCGCGGGCCCACTGGTCAACCAGCAGCATTCTCGCATAAAGCTTGGCAAAATCATCCTTTGGAATGACCTTGCCTCCCCTGTCACAGGACAGAAGGGAAAGCATTGCGCCTGCCAGCAACATTATATGAATCAACTTCCTCATCTGACGGATTAACGGAAACCTATCTCAAAACAGCCCCGAACTGGTTCTGGAACGTAGCCAGAAGCCTGGACATAGCCTTCTCGACTTCCTGGTCCGTCAATGTCTTCTCCGGATCCTGGAGAACGAAATTGATGGCATACTGCTTCTTGCCTTCCGGTATCTTGTCTCCGCGGTAAACGTCGAAGAGAGAAACCTGCTTGAGAATCTTCTTGACCGACTTCTGGGCAGCCCTGCAGAGATCCGCATAGGCTACATTCTCGTCAATGAGGACGGCGAGATCCCTCCTCACCTCCGGGAACTTAGGCATCTCCTGGAACTTCACCCTGACTCTGGAAACGAGTTTGAGCAGCGACTGCCAGCAGATCTCCGCTGCGAATACCGGCTGGCGCACGTCGAACTTGCGGGCCAATGCCGGAGCAACAGTACCGATCACCGCAAGCGGCTCATGCGTACCCGGCAGACTGTAGGATATACCCTCGGCAAAGATGTCTGACGGAGCAGGCTTTGTCTCGAGCGTGAAAATATCCACCGCATATCTCTTGAGCAGGAGTTCCAGATAGCCCTTGAGCTCATAGAAACTGCCTTTGCGGGCGCCCTCCCTCCAGGATCTCGCAGGCGAGCCGGACATCAGGAGAGTGAAGCACTGATGCTCCTCGTATGACGCCAGAGTCTTACCGTCAGTCTCCGGAAGTCTCTGATATACAGAGCCGTATTCAAATGTCTTAAGCGTGCCGATCTGCCTGTTGACATTGTAGGCAACCACCTCCAGACCGTTAAGAATGAGAGTCTGGCGCAAAACGTTGAGGTCCGCGCTGAGAGGATTTACGATTCTCACGCATCTCTCCTCCGGGAATGTCGTCAGTCCGGTATAATACGCGCTCTTGGTGAGCGAATTGTTCATTGTCTCATTGAAACCGTTGGCAGCCAGGAAATTGGAGATGTAGTTGCGGACGGTTTCCGGATCTGGAATCGGAGTCGTGCCCACCGACATTTTCATGTGGTGAGGAAGCTCGATGTTGTTGTAGCTGTAGATTCGGAGAATCTCCTCGACAACGTCGCACTCGCGGTAAACGTCAATCATATAGGACGGCGCGGCAACCTTGGCACCACCCTGGCGCTTCTCGATGAAATCGTATGAGAGCCAGGTCAGGATATTCTCAATGACATCATGGCCGATCTTCTTGCCGATGAATTTTTCAATCCTGTCATAGTCGAGGTCAATGACCTTCTTCTCAATAGGTTCAGGGTAAGAAACCTGTACCTTGCCCGCGATTCTTCCGCCTGCAAGTTCCTGGATGAGGAGGGCGGCACGCTT
>JALFFZ010000071.1 GCA_022777585.1 Bacteroidales bacterium
CGGCCATCACCAGGGCTGTGGAAAAAGTATATCTGGTTAATTTCAAGGATGAATATTTTATATGATGAAAAAGCATTTGATTCTGATGGTGACAGCTGCAGCCGCCCTGACGGTATCCGAGGCGCTGTCCGGAGCGCAGGAATTCAACCGCCTGCCTTATTATTGCAAATGGGTGTCCTCAGACGAGGCCGTATTCTCCTACGACGGCAGCTACACTGATGAAGAGGCATTCCTGGTTGCATTCCCTTCGCATGCGGTCGAGAAGGGAGTCAAGTCTCCTGAGAAGTTCCGTGATTTTCCGCTGAAGCCGCAAGGAGCGGTCAACCTCACATTCTCCCCAGACTCGTCGATGTTGGCGTTCAATAGGAACAATGACCTGTATGTCATTGACATAGCCACGGGGAAGGAGGCCAGGCTCACCTTTGACGGATCTGAACTCATTCTTAACGGCTATTCCTCCTGGGTTTATTTCGAGGAGGTATTCGGCAGGCCTGCTGATTACCGTTCCTTCTGGTGGTCCCCTGATTCCAGAAAAATCGGCTTCTACCGTTATGACAATACGAAGGTGCCGATGTTCCCTATTTATTCTCCATTCGGACAGGACGGCAAGCTTCATCAGACCAGGTATCCGAAGGCCGGGGAGCCTAACCCTAAGGTACGCATCGGAATAGCCGATCTGGACAGGCCCGGCGCCGGCATTGTCTGGGCTGATTTCGACGAGAATGAGGACCAGTATTTCGGCATTCCTTTCTGGGGAGCGGACAGCAGGGAATTCTTCATTGCCCGTGAACCCAGAATCCAGAATACCCTGGACCTTTACAGCGTTTCCGCCTCTGACGGGTCCAGGAAGCATATTTACCACGAAGAATACAAGACCTGGCTGGACTGGATTGACGGTATGCTTTTCTCCAGGGACGGCCTCTACATGGCCCGCAGCTTCGAGACCGGCTGGCAGCAGATTTATTATCTTTCATACGACGGCAAGACGCTCAAACGGCTCACCGACGGCCCGAACTGGAGGGTCAACCTCATCCGTGAGGACAAGGGCGAGGTGTATTTCACCGCTTCCAGGGACTCAAGGGTGCGCAAGGCTCTCTACAAGGTTGACAACCAGGGAGTCGTGACTGCCCTGACCGACACTTCAATGAATGTTTCCTCAGTGAAGTTCTCTCCGGACGGGAAATATTTCATCGCATATCTCTCCAACTACACTACTCCTACCCAGATCTGGGGATATGAGACCGCTTCGGCATCCCAGGCCTGGAAAGCCCGCAAACTCATCAGCTCCGGCGCCCGCAAGGGAATCAGGTACGGTTACAGGCCGGCAGCGTCTGCATTCAAGGTGGCGGATATGCAGGGTCCGGATTATGATGCATCCGCTTACGCCCTCCCTCAGCTGGTGCACATCGAGGTGGACGGACACAGGCTGCCGGCCGCCATCACTTACCCGAAGGATTTCGACCCTTCCCGGAAATATCCGGTCCATGTGGACATCTACGGCGGTCCTGATGCCCCGCAGGTCAATGAAAGATGGATTACTCCTTCCCCATACAACCAGTGGTGGTCCGAGAACGGCATCATACAGGTGGTTGCGGACTGCAGGGCCGGCGGACATAGCGGAAGGGCCGGTCTCGATGAGACTTATTGCCATCTCAATACATTGGAAATCAAGGACTTCGTTGAATGGGCCAAATGGCTTCAGTCCCTGCCTTATGTCCAGGCTGACAAGATTGGAGTGGAGGGCTTCTCCTTCGGCGGCACTATGACTGCAATGCTCCTCTTCACTGCTTCCGATTATTTCCATTACGGCATTGCCGGAGGCGGAGTGTACGACTGGGCCCTGTACGACAGTCACTATACCGAAAGGTTCATGGAGACCCCGCAGACAAATCCGGACGGATACAGGGACTCCCGCGTGATCAACCACGTCTCCTCCTATCCGGTGAAGAACGAGTTCACTGAAGGCATCGAGCCTGTCATGCTCAAGCTCACTCACGGCACCGGTGACGACAATGTGCATTTCCAGAATACCCTTCAGCTCATCGACGAGTTGCAGAAGCAGGGCAAGAAGTTCGAGTTCATGATCTATCCTGACGGAATGCATGGCTACCGCGGCTATCAGGGCACTCATTTCATTGAGGAGAACCGGGCTTTCTGGCTGAGATATCTCTGCGGAAAGCAATAGCCCGTATTTTGAATTTTCATTGAAAATGACTAAATTTGTGTCCTGTTCTGCGCATTGCGGAACGGGACATGTTTTTGTACGGTTCCGTCATCGGTATCCGTTGGAACATCGAAGTAAGAGACAATGAAAAAATAAGTCAAATGGAAGAAAACGAAAAGATGCGCGAGGCCGAGGAGCAGTATTCCGCCGGCAGTATTCAAGTCCTCGAGGGATTGGAGGCTGTCAGGAAAAGGCCGTCAATGTACATTGGAGATGTTGGGGTGAGGGGCTTGCATCACCTTGTGTATGAGGTGGTTGACAATAGTATTGACGAGGCGATGGCCGGCTTCTGCGACCACATCGAGGTTACTATCACTGAAGACAATTCCATCCGAGTCCAGGACAACGGACGAGGCATCCCTACCGATATGCACCCGAAGGAGCACAGGTCAGCCCTTGAGGTCGTTCTCACGGTGCTTCACGCCGGAGGTAAGTTCAACAAAGACAGCTACAAGGTTTCCGGAGGTCTCCACGGAGTCGGAGTATCCTGCGTGAATGCATTGTCCGACAAACTCGTGGCCGAGGTTCACAGGGAGGGCAAGATTTTCCGTCAGGAGTATTCCCAGGGCAAGCCGCTCGGCCCGGTCGAGGTAGTGGGCGAGTGTCATGACACGGGAACTACGGTCACTTTCCATCCGGATCCGGAGATTTTCACTACCTCCACCGTATATGACTACGACACTCTCGCCAGCAGGATGCGCGAGCTTGCATTCCTGAACAAGGGTATCCACATCACTCTCACCGACATGAGGACTCTGGTGGACGAGTTCGTGACGGACGCCAACGACAACTATGTCCCTACCGGCAACAAAATCTACAAGTCGGCTGAGTTCTATTCCGAGGCCGGTCTCAAGGAGTTCATACAGTACCTTGACGCCAATGCCGAGGAACTCATTCCGGAGCCTGTCTGCGTGACTTCGGACAAGATCATTCCCATTGACATTGCCCTTCAGTACAATACCGGCTACAAGGAGACCATTCTTTCCTATGTCAACAATATCCATACGATAGAAGGCGGAACCCATCTCCAGGGCTTCAAGATGGGCCTTTCGAGATCCCTGAGGAACTATGCCGACAGGAACAAGCTTCTCGAGAAGGTGAAGGTAGAGCTCTCCCAGGAGGACTTCCGCGAGGGACTTACAGCTGTGGTTTCCGTGAAGGTGGCCGAGCCTCAGTTCGAGGGACAGACCAAGACCAAGCTCGGAAACAGCGAAGTGACTTCAGTGGTTTCGCAGGCTACATCCGCAGCCATGGACCAGTATCTCGAGGAGAATCCGAAATTTGCCAAGATCATCATAGAGAAGGTCATTCTGGCGGCTACCGCGAGGACTGCGGCCAGGAAGGCAAGAGAGATGGTTCAGCGCAAGACCGTGATGTCAGGGGCCGGAATGCCTGGCAAACTGGCAGACTGCTCCGAGAGGGACCCTGAGAAATGCGAGCTCTTCCTGGTCGAGGGAGATTCCGCAGGCGGTACCGCCAAGCAGGGCCGCAACAGGAGAATCCAGGCGATTCTTCCGCTGAGGGGAAAGATTCTCAACGTGGAGAAGGCTGCCGAGAACAGGGCTTTCGACAGCGAGGAGATACGCAACATCTACACTGCTCTCGGCGTGACCGTGGCCAAGGAGGACGAGACCGGAGAGAAGAGGATGGATCTCAGCAAGCTCAGATACCACAAGGTCATAATAATGACCGATGCCGATGTGGACGGAAGCCACATTGCAACATTGATTCTTACATTCTTCTTCAGATATATGCTGGACCTTATCCGCAACGGTTACGTATATCTCGCCACTCCGCCGCTCTATCTTGTGAAGAAGGGCAAGGAGGAGATTTACTGCTGGACAGAGGAGCAGAGGAACGAGGCTACAGCCCAGCTGGGCAAGGGTACCGACAAGGGCGTCACCGTGCAGCGTTACAAAGGTCTCGGTGAGATGAGCGACCAGCAGCTCTGGGATACCACCATGGACCCGGACCGCAGGAGACTCCGCAGAATCACCATCGAGAATGCTGCCGAGGCGGAAAGGACGTTCTCCATGCTTATGGGTGACGATGTGCCGCCAAGACGCAGGTTCATCGAGGAGAATGCCCACTATGCAAACATTGACGCATAAAGACTTTACGAAGACAATCTAAAATTCAAACCAATATGTTAGACATTTTTGACAGAATCGAGAGAGATTCGGGCGGTCCTATCGGACAGTATTTTGACAAGGCCTACGGCTACTATATGTACCCTCGTCTCGAAGGAGAGCTCGGCCCTCACATGATTTTCAACGGCAAGGAGGTTCTCAACTGGAGTCTCAACAATTACCTTGGACTCGCAAACCATCCTGAGGTGCGCAAGGCTGACGCCGAGGCTGCTGCACAGTGGGGTCTCGCTTATCCTATGGGAGCCAGAATGCTTTCCGGAAACACCAGGTATCACGAGAAGCTCGAGAAGATGTTCGCCGAGTTCGAGAAGAAGGAGGACGCTTTCCTCTACAATTTCGGATACCAGGGAATCGTGTCCACAATCGACGCCCTCACTTCACGTCACGATGTCATTGTATATGATGCCGAGTGCCACGCCTGTCTGCTTGACGGTATCCGTCTCCATCTCGGCAGCAAGTACAAATATCGCCACAACAACATTGAGGATTGCGAGAAGGTTCTCGCCAGGGCCTGCGCCGAGGCTGATGCCAACGGAGGCGGAGTACTCCTCATAACTGAAGGCGTATATGGAATGACGGGAGCTCTTGGAAAGCTCGACAAGATCGCTGCCCTCAAGAAGAAATACAGCTTCCGCATAATGATAGACGACGCTCACGGCTTCGGTCTCCTCGGAGAGCATGGCCGCGGTACTTCAGAGGCTCTCGGATGCATGGATGACATTGACATCTACATTGGCGCCTTCGCCAAGTCAATGGCTTCAATAGGAGGCTTCGTAGCCGGTCCTCACAAGATTATCAACTATCTCAGGGCCAATATGCGCTCCCAGATGTATGCCAAGTCGCAGCCTATGCCGCTCGTCATCGGCAACACCAAGCGTCTGGAAATCATCATGTCCCCGGAAGGAGACGAGCTAAGGAAGAAATGCTGGCAGATTACAAACGCCATCCAGGACGGCTTCAGGAAGGAGGGCTTCGACATCGGTGAGGCTGAGGCCTGCGTTACACCGGTACATATCAAGGGCGGCGTAGCCCAGGCTACGAAGATGGCCAAGGATCTCCGCGAGAACTACCGCATCTTCTGCTCGATGGTCATCTATCCTGTCATTCCTAAGGGAATGGTCATTTTCCGCATTGTCAGCACGGCTTCCCACACAATGGAGGACGTCGAGTACACTCTCAACGCCTTCAAGGAAATCAAGGCAAAGCTCGATGCCGGCGCATATGACGGAGACGACATTGCCGCAATGACTGTGGAATAATCCTTCGGATCATATCCTATGGACAAGAAATATTTCAAGGATAAGGTAATAATCATAACAGGAGCCAGCTCGGGAATCGGGTTGGCTTCTGCCAGATTATTCGGAAGCTGCGGAGCGAAGGTGGTGATGGCCGCCAGGCATCTCGATGTGC
>JALFFZ010000108.1 GCA_022777585.1 Bacteroidales bacterium
TTTTCCTGTGAACATAGACTGACAGATAAGATGGTCTGTCCAAAGTTACGATTCAAGTCGTGTACAAGAAAATACCTTTATAATTAACTAAAAATAAAACAATTATAAACTTTTAACAATCCCTTAACGGGACACTAGTGACCATATTCAATAAATCATTTATTTCATTTTACTGTACCCGTCCGAGACGCTCGGAGATGTTCTTTCTGATATTGTTCAGCTTCTGCACCTGCTGGAGAATATCGAACTGTTCCCTGATATTGTCCCCGCCCTGCTTCCTGAGTTTCTGTAGAGCAGCTGCAAGTTCAAGTTCCTGCTTCTTCACTCTCTGGAGTTTATAAACGAGAATGGCCTTCGGGACCGTAAGCACGAGGAATGACGACGTTGCAGTCATCGAGTTGCGAAGCCCGCTGACGGTGAGTTCGTGCCTCATTGAAAGCATCGATGCCGCCTCATCGGCCACGCGAGTATCCTCGCCATTCAGGATTGCCCTGACAATGTCTTCCTGAGTCATATCCGGGCTGCTGTCATAAAGGTCGAAATACTCGTCATATATCTTCCTCATGATGGAATTGCTGAACTGATGGCCGTCAACCTCCAGTCCATCCCGGATGAAGTCTGCCACGGTCACGAAGCCCTCCGGGTCATAATACTCCGAATCCGTCTCGAACTCAAGTTCTGACATTCCGTGATTGAGAATCAGTCCTGTAAGTTCCTTCTCTGACGGAAGGAGCAGAGGGTCCTCGTAAAGCGGTTCCGGCCTCGGGGCTGCGCCTCCGGCATTTCCGGAGAGATTGTAACCCCGGTCCTGCCCGGCATCCCCTCCGGCATTGTACCCGTCTCCGCCGGATTGCTGCATGCCATCCTCCATACCTCCTTCAGCGGATGCCTGCAATCCTGCCTCCAAGGCTCTCTGACGCCGCATTTCCTCCTTTCTTTCCTCCTCCCGCATCGCCCTCACGGCCTCATTGATCTTCGAATAGACCAGACTCTCGTCAATGTTGAACTTCACGCTGACATCCTGCACGTACATCGCTCTCTTGACCTGGTCAGGAATGAGGGCCAGCGTGCCGGCGATTTCATTGACCAGATTCGAGCGTCTGACAGGATCGTTGCCGGCATCGCCGATAAGCTGGTCAGTCCTGTAAGAAATGAAGTCCCTCTCGTTTTCCTCAATGAAGGACTTGACCTCCTCCAGAGTATGTTTTCTGGCGAATGAGTCCGGGTCATCCCCATCCGGTATGAGGACTACCCTGACATTGAGCCCGCCCTTGAGGCAGAGTCCGATTCCCCTCTCCGCAGCGTGGATTCCCGCGGCATCGCCGTCATACATAATTGTCACATTCTCTGTGAACTTGCGGATCAGGTTGACCTGTTCGACAGTAAGCGAAGTACCGCTGGAGGCCACCACATTGGTAATTCCGAGCTGATGCATGGACAGCACGTCGAGATAGCCCTCCACGAGGATGCATCTGTCCCTGCGTGCGATCTCGCTCTTGGCGAAATATATTCCGTAAAGAGTTGTCCTCTTGTCATAGACCTCAGTCTGGGGAGAATTGACATACTTGCCGATATTCCTCTCCTTGTAGTCGGAGCGCAGGGTGCGGCCTCCGAAGCCGATGATTCTGCCGCTGACAGTATGAATCGGAAACATCGCCCTCTCCCTGAATTTGTCCACCAGAGTTCCGTCATCCTTCTGGATACATACCCCCGTGGCGACCAGATATTCAGGCTTGTAGCCATCCTCAATGGCCTTTTCGCAAAGTGCGGTCCCCTTCATCGGAGACCAGCCCAGACCGTATTTTTCAATGGTGGAGTCTTCCAGTCCGCGGCTTTTGAAATATGCGTATCCGAGGTTTCTGCCCTCCTGGGTCCTCAGGCTTTCCTGAAAGAATCTCTCCGTATAGTCCAGCACGAGCATCAGGCTCTCACGCCTCTGTCTCGAGGCAATCTCCTCGGGCGTCTCCTCCTTCTCCCTGACCTCGATGCCGTATTTCTTAGCCAGATATTTCAATGCCTCGACATAGCTCATCGACTCGTGCTCCATCACGAAACGGACAGCCGAGCCTGTCTTTCCACAGCCGAAGCAATGATAGATTCCCTTGGTGGGTGATACCGAAAATGACGGCGTCTTCTCGTTATGGAACGGACAGCAGGCCACGTAATTCGCCCCCCTGCGCTTGAGGGAGACGAAATCACTTATGACCTCGACAATCTGTGCAGTATCGAGAATCTTGTTTACGGTATCCTGAGGAATCATTATACAGCGAAAAGGCTATTCCTTGTGATATTCCACGTCCTTTACATCAGCAAGTGAAGGGGGAACATCGTCATCATCATTATTGGAATGCTCCTGTCCGTCTCTGAACTTGATTTCGTATGCCTCCTTGGCCTTGAGCACCCTGAACATTGAAATCAGGTCCGATACGCCATAGACTATCAGCAATATGCCGGCGAGAAGGGACATCACTCTCTCGGAGAACGGATTGAAGAGCAGGGTTATACCGCCGATGAGAGCGAATATGCAGAGTATGAGTGAAAATCCGCCCATTCCGACCAGAGACATGGTGCCGGTAAGGACAATGAGCTGGATGATGCCGAAAATCAGGACGGCGACTCCGATGAGTGTGACAATGACTCCTGCAACTGCTGTCGGGAAGAGATAAAGCAGGAGGCCTATGACAATGTCCACGGCCGCATTGACGGACATCAATGTCATAGCTCCGTTCTTGCGGTTCACATAGCCGTAAATGAATGAGACAACGCCGGCGGCGAAAAGGAAGGCGGCGATGATCTTGACAACTGTCACTGTGGCATTGGTGCTTACTACCATAACGAGACCGATGGCGATAGCCGACAAGGAGCGCAAAATGCTGCTGAACTTGCTGTTGTATCCGAAAGTGATCATTTTTATACTATATTATTGACAATTTACAAAATTACGCAATTTTTTCGGAATTGCATATTATGATTCATGGAAGGGAGTCAGGGGGAAAACCCTGTTTTTTGGTATAGATGTTCTTTAGTCTGAAGAGGAAGTACTTCGCATCTCGTATACCTCCTCCCCGAGGGGATTTCCGTACCTCTGCCGGCAGACCATTCTCGTGGCCTTCCGTGCACATCATCCAAGCAGGTATTTCAGCGTGGTCGCTCGTGCAATTCACCTGACAGTCAATATGCCACTACAGATACGTGTAGGAGTACACAGGGGTTTCCCCCTGACCCAATTTTCCACTCAAATTTAAATAGCTTCTAAGTATTCTTGTATGCACCGCTGAAATGATGTAACTTAGCGGAAATAATAGTTTTGGATTAGAGCCACCATGAACAAAATATCAATCCGTTTCTTCAACGACCGCGAGGTCAGGGCCATCTGGGATGAGGAAAATTCCAAGTGGTGGTACAGTGTTCCGGATATCATCGGCGTGCTGAACGGGCAGGATGACTATACCAGGAACCGCAACTATTGGAAGTATCTGAAGACCAAGCTGAAGAAGGAAGGCAATGAAGTGGTTAGCGGCACTAACCAGTTGAAGCTGCACGCTCCGGATGGGAAGATGAGATTGACCGATGTTCTTGATGCTGCCGGAGTTGTGGAGCTGGCGAAGAATATGCCCAACAACAAGGCATCAAAGTTCATCGAATGGTTCATCTACGGAGAGGATACCATTGACGGCAAGAGCAAGGCAAAGGCATATACGCTGTTTGAGAGTTCTCTGCTTGAAAGCATTGAGGTCGGGACGGTGAAGGGCCTGCAGCAGATTCACGGATATCTCTTCGGAGGGTTGTATGATTTTGCCGGGCAGATCCGCTCCGTCAATATTTCCAAAGGCGGTTTTACTTTTGCTCCGGCGGCATTCCTCGCTCAGACGTTGCAGAACATCGAGCAGATGCCGGAAGGCTCATTCGATGAGATTGCAGACAAGTATGTGGAGATGAACGTGGCGCATCCGTTCAGGGAAGGGAACGGCCGCACGACGAGAATCTGGCTGGATCTGATTCTGAAGAAGAGGCTCGGGCAGTGTGTGGACTGGAGCCGTATCGACAAATATGCATATCTTTCCGCAATGGAGAAGAGTGTTGCGGACAGTTCGGTGATCAAGAAACTTCTGAAGGATGCTCTGACGGACAAGGTGGATGACAGGGAGATGTTTATGAAGGGGATTGATTATTCGTATTATTATGAGGAGGCGTAGAGAGGTATTCTTTCACCCCTTCCACAATAACCTTTGTCACGAGCTCTTTCCCTTCCTCCGACTTCAGGAACCTGAGGTCATCCGGATTGTCACAGAAGAAGTCTCGACGAGTACTGCAGGGCAGGTGGTGTGGCGTGGATGCTGACTATGAAACGTTTTCCTTGCCAAGCGCGGCACAGCGGGGGTTTATGCGGCATACGCGATCTTTGAGCGTTGACGTTGTCCCGAAATAACTCTCATCCGGGACATCTTTTGTTGTCTCGATAGCAAACTTCATTTCGCCTATGACAAAATCTATCTGAGACAGAACTCTGTCCTTATTTGTGGTCTTCTTATACATAAATTGCCTCGTTTTCTATGCTTTCCTTAAATGCTGGCGACATCTTGGCTGAGAGAGAAACAACGTCAACTTCCCTATCAAACAATATCTCCAGCTCCTCCTTGATAGCGGCTCTTGTCATATAGCTTGGTGTTTCCAGAAGCACGCAAACATCCACATCACTGTCAATTGTCTGCTCCTCTCGGGCATAA
>JALFFZ010000007.1 GCA_022777585.1 Bacteroidales bacterium
AGCATATGCTTCAGAGGCCTTTTCTTTGGCCATGTCATATCCGTCCTGTGCGGCTTCCTTTATTTTGCGGCGTGTGACTTCGCCCTTTTCCGGCGCGAAAAGAATACCGAGCGTTGCTCCTATTGCAGCTCCTGCAATGAAGGTTATCAATGAATCATTTCTCATTTTTAGTGTCAATGCGGTTTTATCGGAAGACCGTAACGGTCATGCCGTCACCGCATTCCGTGTAAAGATAGCAAATTTCCGGAAAAAAAATACAGGCGGACAACTTACGCTGACCGCCTGCAATATCTTATTTCCCCGGATTACGCTGCCAGAATACCGTTGGCGTGGAGGAATGCGTTGACTGCTACTGTGGTGAACATCACCCAGATGATTGTAGCCACGATGATGCCGAATACCTTGAGTCTCTTCATCCAAACCTGGTTGTCCCAACCCACGGTCTGGAACATGCTCCAGAAGCCATGGCAGAGGTGGAACCATACTGCGCAGAACCATGCGATGTAGATGATCAGTACCCAGATGCTTCCGAAGGTCTGCTCGAGAAGCATGTAAGGGTTCTCAGCCTCGCTTCCGCAGAATTCGAGGAGCTGCATTTTGGCCCAGAAGTGTGTGAGGTGGAAGAACAGGATACCGAGAATGATGATTCCGAGTACGAACATGTTCTTTGCTGACCATGAATCAGCCTTGGCCTTGCTCGCTACCTCGTAACGCTTATAGCCGCCACGTGCCTTTACGTTGTACCATGTGAGGTAGCATCCGTAGATGATGTGCACGATGATGCCGAGTGCAAGAACAGGCACCATAATGGTTACGATTGGCAGTGCCATGAAATCGCATCCAAGCTGGAAGAGACCGTCATAAGCGTCCCAGCCACCTGTGAATGAATCGATCACTGAAAAGAAATTGATAGTACCATGCAGCAGGAGGAACACTACAAGGAATGCTCCGCTGACAGCCTGGATGAACTTTCTCCCGATGGAGTAGTGGAATGCGTTCGCCATTATTTTAAAAATATTTGATTTCTGAATTAAGGTTATCCGATTTCAAAATTACAATCTTTTGGCAAATATAGGTTGTTTCTTGCAAGTTTCATAATATTTCGATAATTTTGTTTCCCGGATTGTGATGGAAATCCCCAAATTTTCCAATAAATCATTACCGTAAAGTTCAGACATTATGTATAAAAGGGTACTTTTGAAACTTAGTGGAGAGAGCCTCGGCGGTCCTGCCGGCAAGGGGCTTGACACTGACAGCCTCAGGGCTTATGCTGAAGAAATCGCCGAGGCGGCCAAGGCCGGCCTCCAGATTGCCATTGTAAATGGCGGAGGCAATATTTTCCGCGGGCTTCAGGGTACGGGAAAGGGATTCGACCGTGTGGACGGGGACAAGATGGGAATGCTTGCGACTGTCATCAACTCCCTTGCCCTGTCAATGTTCATAAAGGAGCAGGGCGTAAATGCCCAGGTCTTCACCGCTACCCCGATGGAACCTGTCGCCAGGTACTATATGCGCGATGATGCTGTAAAGGTATTGGAGGAGGGTGGTGTCGCCCTCATTTCCGGTGGAACCGGTAATCCTTTCTTCACGACTGATTCCGGTGCGGCGCTCAGGGCCCTGGAAATTGGAGCTGACGCATTGCTGAAAGGTACCCGTGTTGACGGCGTCTATACTGCCGACCCTGAGAAGGACCCGACGGCTGTCCGCTACGATGAGCTGACTTTCGACAAGGCCCTGTCAGACCATCTCAAGGTCATGGACCAGACGGCTTTCGCCCTCTGCAGCGAGGGCAATATGCCGATTATAGTGTTCGACATGAACTGCCGCGGCAATCTCAAGAGGATTCTCGAAGGAGAGAGAGTCGGCACTTTAGTACATGTATAACCATATAAAAATTAAATAGTTATGTTACCAAGAGCTAAAGAGATTGTCACTGCTGCTGACAATAAGATGAAAGAGGCTGTGGCGTATCTTGAAGAGGACCTCAAGACATACCGTGTGGGCAAGGCCAATCCTTCCCTTTTCAACAACGTTCTTGTGGATTATTACGGAACTCCGACCCCTGTCCCTCAGGTTGCTTCAGTTTCTGCTCCTGATGCCAAGACTGTGCTGATTCAGCCTTGGGAGAAGAGCATGATAGCCAAGATTGAGAAGGCTATTATGGATGCCAATATCGGAATGACCCCTCAGAACAACGGAGAGCAGATCCGCTGCAATGTGCCGCCTCTCACCGAGGAGCGCAGGAAAGAACTCATCAAGAAGGCCAAGGCTGCCGGCGAGAATGCAAAGGTTGTAGTCCGCAATGCGCGCCGCGACGCCGTTGACCTCCTGAAGAAGGCCCAGAAGAATGAGGGCCTCCCTGAGGATGGCGAGAAGGAAGGCGAGGAAGAGGTACAGAAAGTCACTGACAAGAATGTCAAGGAGATTGACGCCCTCATCGCTGCCAAGGAAAAGGATATCATGACTGTGTAACTTCCAGCATCCTGTACATCTCCACCGTCCTGACAGCTTCGGCAACATCGTGGACTCTCAAGATGTCCGCACCACTGCACAGGGCCTTGTAATGGAGAACTTGGGTGGCCGGCAAAGCTTCTTCCGGAGTAATGCCGAACTTCCTGTAAATCATACTCTTGCGTGAAACGCCTACTAGAATTCGCCGGCCTGTGGCAATGAACTTGCCAAGGTCGGCGAGTAGTTTGTAGTTCTGCTCCACTGTCTTGGCGAAACCGAATCCCGGGTCCAGAATCCAGTCATTTACGCCGGCCTCCGCGGCTTTCCGTGCGAAATCATTGAAATAGTCCAGCACCTCGGCTGTAACATCATTGTACGAGGTGAGCGACTGCATTGTGAGCGGATTCCCTCTCATGTGCATTGCCACGTATGTAAGGCCGAGCCGGCCGACCAGAGGGAGCATTTCGCCACTGTGGCAGCCAGCCTCTCCCTCCATCCCTTCGCCGGCAGTGACATCATTGACAATGAAGTCTCCAACCAGGTCGTATGTCTTCCGGACCACAGAGGGCCAGTATGTGTCAATGGAAATGCGGATCTCAGGGAGTTCTTCCCTGAGTGCCTTCAATGCAGGCTCAAGCCTCCGCCATTCCTCTTCCTCACCGACAGCGGTGGAACCGGGTCTGGTGGAGCAGGCCCCGATATCCAGGATTGAAGCCCCCTCTTCCGCCATCCTGACTGCTCTCGCCACGATTTTCCCGATGTCATCCCTGCCGTCCTCTCCAAGACAGCGGCTTTCGCTGAAATATGAATTGTCCGTGATATTGATGATTCCCATCACGTCGATTTTGCGCATTGTATCCATAAAGAAAATTTTGCGCAAACTTAAGGAAAAATTCGATATATTTGTAGAATTAATGCTGATTCTATGCTTATTGTAATTGAAGGGCTCGACGGCTCCGGAAAATCCACGCAGGTGAAGAGACTCAGGAAATATCTTGAGTCATCAGGCAGGCCGTTGAAATACATTCATTTCCCAAGATATGACGCCCCGGTCTATGGGGATCTGATAGGTAAATTCCTCCGTGGCGGGTTCGGTTCAATTGAGGCTGTCCATCCCCAGCTCGTGGCATTGCTCTATGCGGAAGACAGAAGAGCCGCTGTTCCGGAGATGCTCAATGCCATCGAGGGGGACGGAATCCTTCTGCTAGACAGATATGTCTATTCCAATATAGCCTACCAGTGTGCAAAGATGGATGATGAGACTGAGAGGGAGGAACTGCGGAAATGGATCAGGGATACCGAGTACGGGGACTTCGGTCTGCCCGTCCCCGACCTGAACATTTTCCTCGATGTCCCGATTGGCTTCGTTGAGCAGAAACTCGAATCTTCCCGTGCCGGAGATGACAGGGATTATCTTGCCGGAGGAAGTGACATACACGAGGCTGACATCGAGTTCCAGAAAAGGGTGAGGGATGTATATCTCCGTCAATGTGAGGAGGATCCGGGATTCATAAGGATTGACTGCAGTGACCCGGAGGGACGTATGCTCCCACCTGACGCAATCTTTTCATCCATTGTTTCAGCAATCAATACTCTCTGACCGCAATGAAAAACATTACCAAAAGGATTTGTGCCAAGATATTGGGGTTCGTGTTCTTCGTCTCGGGCATCCTCAAGCTGATGGATCCGACAGGAACATCCCTGATTATCAAGGACTATATGAATTTCTTCCATGTTGGATTCGCCTCACCGGCCGCCTTCGTGCTTGGGGAAATTGTAGCCTTGACGGAGACATTCTGCGGCATTATGCTGGTGACGGGTGCTTTCCGCAAGCTTACGGCCTGGATTACGACCATAATGATGGGATTCTTCACGGCCATTACCCTCGTGCTATGGATTTTCAATCCACAGATGGATTGCGGCTGCTTCGGCGAGGCAATACATCTGACTCATTTCCAGTCATTTGCAAAGAACATTCTGCTTTGTGCGCTGATGCTTGCTGCATTCCTCCCGTATAGGGACTTCGGCACTCCATCCAGGAAGAAATACGTGACGTTCGCCCTGACCGGCATCGCCGCCATAGCCTTCGCGGTGTATTCTCTCATTTACAATCCGATGCTGGAACTGACACCTTTCAATCTTTCTTCCAGACTTGCCGCATCCGTCGAGACTGACATCAATGATGAAGGGGACTACATTTCCGCGTTCATATACGAGAAGAACGGCAAGAGGGGAGTGTTCACCCTGAACAAGCTTCCGGATTCGACCTGGACATTCGTTGAGGCGCAGACTATCTTGAAAGAGGACAATATTGTCGAAAGCGAGTATCCCGAACTGGCTTTCAGGGATGCTGAGGGCAATTACAGGGACAGTCTCGCGGCCCGGGGAAATGTGATTGTGATATCTGTGACTGACCCTGCCTCAGTGTCCGGGAGCAGATGGAACAGAATAGCGGAAACAGGTTCCGCCGCTGTGGAGGCGGGTTTCAGATTCCTCCTTATCGCATCAAGCACAATGGACAATCTCTACAGTGCGGTATCCTCCGCCGGACTATCACCGGAGCAGGCCGGTCTGGTTATGGATAATGCATATCTCGCTGATTACAGGACACTTGTATCTCTGAACAGGAGCAATGGAGGAGCTGTATATTTCGATGACGGCAATCTTATTGAGAAATGGTCCGGGGCTTCTCTTCCTGACCTCAAGGATCTCAATCGCAGGATGCGTCAGGACAGTACCGAGGTGATGCTGAAGTCGGACAGCAGGGGAAGGCTGAATTTCCAGGCCTTTATGCTGTATTCCATTGCCCTTCTTCTTCTGGTGTAGAAAACTGATAACAAACAATATATGAGAGGAGTATATATTTTTCTTGCAAACGGCTTCGAGGAGACCGAAGCTCTTGCTCCGCTTGACATCCTCAGGAGAGGTGGCATTGACGTGAAGACTGTATCTGTTCATCGCGACAAGTATGTGACTGGAGCACACAAGGTTACAGTAGCTGCAGACCTCACTTACGGGGAGTTCAAGGCTGAACTGGAACTTGAGGGCACGGACTGGTCGGACCTTATGATCTTCCCTGGGGGAATGCCAGGGACAAGGAACCTCGCCCAGAATCCTGAGCTCATCAATCTGATGCGTCTCCACTATGCGGAGGGCGGAAGTCTTGCGGCAATATGCGCTGCTCCCGGACTGGTGATTTCCCAGCTTCCATCATTGTCAGGGATTCATTTCACCTGCTATGACGGTTTCGAGGACGGCCCGGTTGCAAGAGGTGGTATCTATGAGAAGAAACCGGCAGTGGCTGACGGGAACATCATCACGGGTCGCGGACCTGGTTGTGCAGTTGAATTCGGACTGGCCATTCTCGAGCATCTCAAGGGCGCCGAGGAAGCAGCTGCCGTCAGGAGTTCGCTGATGCTTTAGACAATTTTTGCCGATTGATTGCCTGACGTGAAGGATACCGTCGGATATCCGTACGGCAATGAAATCTATCTGATGATCTCGCGGTCAATTCTCCGCGGGATACTTGTCATTATTTCGTATGGGATTGTCCCGAGAATCCCGGCCAGCTCGGAAGCAGTCGGGTCCTCTCCGAATACGGTGACAGTGTCGCCGACCTTTGCATCCACGCCAGTGATGTCCAGCATACACATATCCATACAGATATTGCCGATTGTAGGAACCCTGTGTCCGTTGAGGGAGAATGAGGCCCTGCCGCAACCCAGATGCCTGTCAATGCCGTCCGCATAGCCTACGGGAATGGTGGCGATGGTCGTGCCTTCCGGCGAAATCATCCCGTGCCTGCCATAGCCTATGGTTCCGTCTTCAGGACGCAGATGCTTGATTTGCAATATCTTGCATTTCAATGATGCCACAGGGGACAGTTTCACTCCCGGCAATGCGCTGATGCCGTAGATTCCGATTCCGAGGCGGACCATATCGTGCTGGTACTGAGGGAATCTCTCAATTCCGGCCGAATTGAGGATATGGAGCATCGGCTTGTAGCCTATTTCTCCGATTATGCGGCTTGCATTCTCCTCGAACATCCTGATCTGCCCCAATGTGAAATCATCCGAATCCGGATCCTCGGCTGCTGCGAGATGAGAGTACAATGACTTGACTTTCACAGATCTGCATTGTCTCAGGAAGTCCGTAAGTGCCTGGAGTTCGTCCGTCATGAAGCCGAGGCGGTGCATGCCTGTGTCAAGTTTGATATGCACCGGATAGCCGGTTATTCCGCGATTGTCAAGGACTTCGCAGAATGCTTTCAGGGCGTGCAGATTGGGGATCCCGGGTTCAAGGCGGTAGTCAATCATTTCGTTGAAATAGTCGGTGCCGGCAGTCAGGACAAGGATTGGCAGGCTGATACCTGACTTGCGGAGTTCAATGCCCTCTACAGGATAGGCCACGGCAAGATAATCTGCCCCTTCCTTCTGCATCATTGCCGCGAATTCCACGGCACCATGTCCGTAGGCATTGGCTTTCACCAGCACGAGCAGTTTTGTGGAAGGTTCAATCAGTGACCTGAAATATCTGTAATTGTCCCGACAGGCTCCAAGTCTGAGTTCAAGACGGGAAAAGTCATTTTCCTTGTACATATCCGATGTAAACCGGCAGGCGAAACCGACACTTTGTCATATCGCCGTCAAAAACCGCTGCAAAAATAGCGAATAATTCCGAATAAAATTGATAATATGTCAGGAGTTGTCTATATTGGCATGCATTTTCTTGTTACAGTATGCGTTACCTATTAAGAAACTTTAATTGTTATTGAAATGAGTATCTGGTTGATAATGGGACTTGTGATGCTTGCCAGCTTCCTTGTCCAGCAGATGTTGCAGAGCAGGTTCAGCAAGTATTCCAGAGTGCCTCTGCAGAATGGGATGACAGGTGCCGACGTAGCGCGCAAGATGTTGTATGATAATGGTATAAGGGATGTGAAAGTGAGTTGCATACCTGGTGCTTTGACCGACCATTACAATCCGCAGACCCGCACGGTGAACCTCAGCGAGGCGGTATATAACAGCTCTTCCGTTGCCGCTGCTGCGGTGGCTGCCCACGAATGCGGCCACGTTGTGCAGCACGCCAACGGGTATGCTCCACTCCGCCTCAGGACAGCTTTGGTGCCGGTTGTATCATTTGCCAACAATGTGGTCCAGTGGGTTCTCCTCGCAGGCGTACTTCTCATCAATGTATTCCCGGCTCTCCTCTGGATAGGGATAGCGCTTTTCGCAATGTCCACACTCTTCAGCGTGGTTACCCTTCCGGTGGAAGTCAATGCCAGCAGCCGTGCCGTGAACTGGCTTGAGGCATCTGGCATTGTCAATTATGAGACCCGCCCTATGGCCGTGGATGCCTTGAAATGGGCTGCCTACACATACGTGATTGCAGCGATTGGCTCCATCGCCACATTGCTTTACTACATCGGTCTCGCCAGAAGAGATTAATGTGATGGACGGACTGGATGAGAAATATATGAAGGAAGCCATCAAGGAGGCTTCTGCAGCCCGCGATGAGGATGAGATTCCCATCGGGGCTGTAGTCGTCTGCCGTGGTCGTATCATTGCCAGGGGGCACAATATGACTGAGAGACTTCACGACCCTACCGCCCACGCTGAGATGATAGCAATTACCTCCGCTACCGAGGCGATGGGAGGAAAGTATCTGAATGACTGTACTTTATATGTTACTGTGGAGCCCTGCCCGATGTGCGCGGCGGCTTCCTGCTGGGCTCAGGTAGGCCGCATTGTCTATGGAGCCCCGGACCCGAAGCGGGGGTATTCTCTCTTCTCTCCGTCGCTTCTGCATCCCAAGACGGAGGTTGTCCCCGGCGTGCTGGCGGAAACCTGCGGGGGGATGATCTCGGAGTTCTTTCGCAAGAAGCGGTAGGACGGCCCTTTCTGGCCGCCTTTCTTTCAGCTATATTTTCGCGGGTACCTGAACAGGATAGCGAAAGCCGCCGTAATTCCCAGAGCCAGAGGATAGTAGAGATGGCGTATGATTTCGAGGGAGGATATTCCGGCCAGGCCTGAGGCCATCAGCATCTGGGCACCATAGGGGAGAACGCCCTGTACCATGCAGGAGAATGTGTCGAGGATGCTGGCGGTCTTCCTCGGGTCCAGTCCGAATTTTTCAGTTATGTCCCTGGCAATGCGGCCTGTGGTGAGGATGGCAATCGTGTTGTTCGCTGTGCAGACATTGGCCAGGCTCACGAGTCCGGCAATGCTGAATTCGGCTCCCCGCTTGCCTCCGATGCGCCTGGTCAGGCTGCGGACGAGGAAATCGATTCCTCCATTGTGCCTTATCATTTCCAGCATTCCCCCGGACAGCATTGTCACTATGATGAGGTCGCCCATTCCCGCGATGCCGGCCCCGATGCCGCCGAGCCAGCCTGTCCAGTCCAATGCCCCTGTGCAGAAGCCTATTGCCGCATTGACAGTGATGCCTATGGCCAGAACCGCGATTACATTGACTCCGGACATGGCGAGACCGATGACTGTGAGGTAGGGAATTATCTTCACCCATTCGATCGGCCCTTCAGGAGCGGAGATGACTGCTTCCTGTCCTATGATCAGATAGATCGTAGCGACAATCAATGCCGCCGGGGCCGTTATCCTGATATTGACCTTGAACTTGTCTGACATCGAGCATCCCTGCGTCCTGGTCGCTGCTATGGTCGTGTCCGAGATGAAGGAGAGGTTGTCTCCGAAGAAGGCTCCTCCGGCCACTATGGCAGTGATGAACCCTGTCCCGGTTCCGGATTCGGCTGCGATTCCGGCAGCCACCGGCACGAGGGCCACTATGGTCCCCACGCTGGTCCCTATGGCCATTGAAATGAGGCAGGAGGCGATGAATAGGCCGGCGAAGAGCATTTTCCCGGGCAATATCGCCATAGTCAGGGCCACTGTCGCGTCTATTGCCCCGATCATCTTGGCTGTCTCTGCGAAGGCCCCGGCAAGGATGAAAATCCAGAGCATGAGGAGGACATTCTTGTTGCCGGCTCCGTCGGAGAATACGGAGATGCGTTCCTCAATGGTCCGTCCCTTGCTGATTATCAATGCGTAAGCCGAGGCGATGAGGAATGCTGCGGCTACCGGAATCTTGTAGAAGTCCCTGGCTATGATGGAGGAAACCAGATAGATGGCCAGGAATACGAGAAGAGGGCTCAATGCGAGCCAGCCCTGTCCAGCAGACGGAACCCGGGGAGTCCCCGGCATTGTATCTGAAGTTTTCATTCTGAAATTTGTCTTGTCCGGTTCAATAATGTGCTATCCGTATTTTTGACAGGGCAAAGATAGCGGATTTTGTTTTCATTTTCCTCAAAAATTAATATCTTTGCAGACTTCCAATATTATTAACCTCCCGGCTACGGCCCGGACAAAACTGAGATGTATAATGATCAATATCTTCTACAGATCCGGCGGTATGATAACGGTCTCCCAGGCTGTAGCGGACTTCAAGGTCCTGAAGCGGGCGGATGTAATCTGGATAGACCTCTTTTCTCCTGAGGGGGATGAGAAGAGGGCCACTGAGAAATTCCTTGATACAGAGATTCAGAGCCGTGCACAGGCGGAGGAGATTGAGAGTTCATCACGATTCTCGGAGACGGGTACAGCCATATTCGCGAATACCAACTTCCTCATTCCGGGGCCGGAGGAGTATGTGATGGAGGCGGTATCGTTCACCCTTGTGGACAATGTACTTGCAACATTGAGGGATGTGCCGCTCCGGAGCTTTACTGATCTCCAGAGGAAAATGATGGCTCTCCCGAGGCTTTTCCCTAACGGATACTGGGTGTTCGTGAGCATTATGGACCAGCGTGTCGACCTTGATGCCGATATGATAGAGCTCATGTCCAAGGAGATTGCCCAGTATAGCCGCCGAATAAACCAGCAGGAAGATATCAATGAGGATTTCCTCCTGGATATCAATCAGTTGCAGGACAACACGATGCTCGTCCGCGAGAACATTGTCGACAAGCAGCGCCTTATTTCCAACATGATGAAGAGCGACAAGCTCCCGTCAGAGCTGGAGCCGAGGTTCAATGTCCTCCTGCAGGATATCTCCTCCCTTATCAACCACTCGAACTTCAGTTTCGAGAGGCTGGAATATCTTCAGGATACCGTAGTCGGTCTCATCAACCTGGACCAGAACAGAATCATGAAGATTTTCACCCTCATTTCCCTGCTCCTCATGCCTCCTACCCTTGTGGCCAGTTTCTTCGGAATGAACGTGAAACTGCCGCTTGCAGGGAATGAATGGTCCTGGCTCATCATCATTGCCGTAATGGTCCTCTCCCTCGGCTTGATTCTTCTGCTGTTCAAGAGACGCAAGATGCTGTAGCAGAGGGAAAATAATTTCATTTCATGGATGAAAAAATCCCTGAATTCTTTGTAAGTCAGAATATTTTGAGTAAATTTGCCCGCTTTTTCCGTGGAAGCGGGCTTATGTTTTTATGGAAAAGCACAGGAAATAATGTCAAACAACTAGTTTTTTATCAGATTTATTAAAATTATGGAAGAAAACAAAGTGGCAGCAGAGGCTCAGGAAACACCTGCAGTTCAGGTGGAGGAGACTCCTGCAAAAGAAACCGGGAAAACAGTTCTCAACGCTTCAGTTGCTCCTGAGGAGTTCGACTGGGACGCATTTGAGAAGGAGCCGGCCTATGGTGACGTAGACAAGGCCACCATCGAGGCAGCTTACGACAAGACTCTCTCCGAGATCAAGCCGGGTGAGGTTGTCGAAGGTACAGTTACAGCTATCAACAAGAGGGAAGTCCTCGTGAACATCGGTTACAAGAGCGAAGGCGTCATTGCCGCTCCTGAATTCCGTTACAACCCTGAGCTCAAGGCAGGTGACAAGGTTGAGGTTTACGTTGAGTCCCCTGAGGACAAGAAAGGACAGCTCGTTCTTTCTCACAAGAAGGCTCGTCAGCTCCGTTCCTGGGATATGGTCAACGAGGCATTTGACAAGGGCGAGATTGTAAAGGGATACGTGAAGACCCGCACAAAGGGCGGTATGATCGTGGACGTGTTCGGCATCGAGGCGTTCCTCCCTGGCTCCCAGATCGACATCAGGCCGATCAAGGATTACGATCAGTTTGTTGACCAGACCATGGACTTCAAGATTGTCAAGATCAATCAGGAGTTCCGCAATGTTGTCGTTTCTCACAAGGCTCTCCTTGAGGCTGAGCTCGAGAAACAGAAGAGCGAGATCATCGGCAAGCTCGAGAAGGGTCAGGTACTCGAGGGTACTGTCAAGAACATTACCAACTACGGTGTATTCGTTGACCTCGGCGGTGTTGACGGTCTCATTCACATCACAGACCTCTCATGGGGCCGCGTGAACAATCCTGAGGAGGTTGTCAAGCTCGATGAGAAGATCAAGGTTGTCGTTCTCGACTTCAATGAGCAGCAGAAGAGGATCGCTCTCGGTCTCAAGCAGCTTACAGCACATCCTTGGGACAGCCTCGATCCGGATATCAAGGTTGGTGACAAGGTTACCGGAAAGGTTGTCCTCATCGCTGACTACGGCGCATTCGTTGAGATCAAGCCGGGCGTAGAGGGACTCATCCACGTTTCCGAGATGTCATGGTCTCCACGTTTCCGCACAGCTCTCGACTTCCTGAAGGTAGGCGACGAGGTAGAGGCTCAGATTCTTTCTCTCGACAGGGAGAACAGGAAGATGTCCCTCGGTCTCAAGCAGCTCACAGAGAACCCTTGGGACAACATCCGCGAGAAATATCCTGTAGGCTCACAGCACAAGGCTGTTGTCCGCAATATCACCAACTTCGGTCTGTTCGCAGAGCTTGAGGACGGTATCGAGGGTCTCGTTCACATCAGCGACCTCTCCTGGGACAAGATCAAGCATCCGTCAGAGATGGTCAAGACAGGTGACACAATTGACGTCATCATCCTTGACTTCGATGAGAATGACCACAAGCTCAGCCTTGGTCACAAGCAGCTCCTCCCTAATCCTTGGACAGAGCTCGAGGCTAAGTATCCTGTAGGTACAGCAGTTGAGGCTACCGTAGGCGCATCTACAGACAAGGGCGCAAACGTTATCCTCGAGGACGGTACAGAGGGATTCGCGTTCAAGAGGGATCTCGTCAAGGAAGACGGCAAGCAGGCCATTGAGGGTGAGAAGCTTCCATTCGTTGTAACCGAGCTCAGGAAGAGCACCAGGAAGATTTTCCTCTCACATCTCAAGACTTATGCTGACGTGAAGGCTGAGAAGGCTGCAGCTGAGATTGACAACACAAAGAAGGCTGTCAAGAAGATCAACTCTACGATCGAGAAGACAACCCTCGGTGACATCTCAGAGCTCGCTGCCCTCAAGGATAAGCTCGAGAAGGGTGAATAATTTTACGTTGAAGATAATGGGCACGGCATCGGCCATGCCCGTTGTCGAAAGATATCAGAGCGCTCACGTCCTTGAAATACGTGAGCGCTTGTTTTTAATCGACTGCGGTGAAGGTGTCCAGAGGCAGTTGCTGAAGAACAGGGTGAGTCTTGCGAAACTGGACTCCATTTTCATTTCCCATATTCACGGCGACCATCTCTTTGGCCTTTTCCCTCTGCTTTCCACGCTTGGACTGTCGTGCAAGAATACTCCGGTGGTGATTTACGGGCCGTCCAACCTGGCTCCGTTCCTGAATTTCTTCATGTCCTATTACGGCAAGGGAATCGGCATTGAGATAAACTTCCATCCGCTTTCCCTCAAGGAGCCTGAAGTGATTTACGAAACAAAGAGTATTGAGGTACTGGCCTTCCCGCTCAATCACAAGATAGAGACCTACGGCTATCTCTTCAGGGAGAAGATGCCCCAACTCAACGTCAGGAAGGAGGCTGTTGAACGCTACAACATGACACTCAGTGAAATAGGTGCCATCAAGAGGGGTGAGGATGTGCTCCGCCCTGCCGGCCCTGATGACGGAGCATCATTCATGAACGGGTTTGTCCGCCACTCCGGAACTGACGAGCCTCTCCTGATCCGGAATGACGAGGTGGCGTATCTGCCTTATGTTCCGAGGAGTTATGCATATTGCAGCGACACGGCTCCTTTTCCCGAACTTTCCACCTGGGTGAAGGGCGTCGACCTACTCTATCACGAGGCGACATATCTTGAGGAAATGGCTGAGCAGGCTGCCGCAAGGCATCATTCCACTACTCTCCAGGCTGCCCGCTGCGCCCTTGAGGCCGGTGCCGGCAAGCTGGTCATCGGACATTATTCTTCCCGCTGCCGCAAAGCCGCCAGATATCAGGAGGAGTGCCGGACCATATTCCCTGAGACCTATGCGGCCGGGGACGGGGATGTTTTTGAGATTTGCGAGAAACACTGAGCCGATGTTGGATAATGAGAAATATATTCTCAAGAGAATCTCCCTGGATGACGAGAATGCGTTCAGGGAACTCTTCCGTTACTATTATCCGAGGGCGGAAGTATTTCTTGGGAAAGTCATTTCTTCCCGGGAGGATGTAAAGGATATCGCTCAGAACATCTTCATAAGAGTCTGGATTATGCGGGCTATCCTTCCTGAAATCAATTCATTCGGCGCATATCTTTACAGGATGTGCCGGAATGCCGCCATTGACTATGTTCGCTCCCGTGGCATCACGGTGCCGATTCCGGATGATTTCGATATCGCGTCCGGCCATACCGCCGACCAGTTGGCGGATGCCCGCGAGACTGAAATGAGAATGTCCAGGAGCGTGGCCCTGCTTCCTGAAAAAAGGCGGAAAATCTTCATCATGTCAAGAGTCGAAGGGCTGAGCAATGCCGAGATAGCAGCCCGGCTCAATATTTCCCCAAAGACCGTGGAGAATCAGATAACTCTGGCTCTCAGGCAGTTGAGGACCATTGTCTCGGCAATTTCATTGTTATTGGTAAATTTCTTCAGATAATTTTGGGGGTTCGCCCCGTTTTCTTCGTCAATAGGGTATAATCACAACGCTAAAACTATCAGCGATGGCATTGAAACAACCTGATTTCTGGGACAGACTTGACATTTCCTCCGTAGATATGGCGGAGGTGGAGAAGTCCTGTGATGAAGTGCTGTCCCGTGCGAAGAAAATGGAAATGGCTTACGAACTCAAGGCCGGCAAAGTGCGCCGCAGGAGATTGTTCCTGAGGACATTGGCCGGAGTGGCGGCCGCTGTGGCATTGATACTTGTGCCGACCGTTTCCCTTATGTACGTGCATTCCTCCCGCAATGAAGTGCATACCGTAGTGGCAGATTATGTGGAGGTGTGCGCCAGAAAGGGTGAGATAAGGGAAGTCATTCTTCCTGACCAGTCCAGAGTTACACTCAATTCGGGAAGTGTGCTCCTCTATCCGGAAACTTTCTCCGATGTGCGTTCCGTGCATCTTAGCGGTGAGGCCGTGTTCGATGTGACTGCCTCAGAGGAGCATCCGTTTGTCGTGAGGACGGCGGATGTCAATGTGAAAGTACACGGAACGAGGTTCAATGTATCTTCCTATCCTGATGAAAGCCAGGTGGATGTGACTCTCTGCAGGGGAGCCGTGAGGGTCTCACCTTCAGGGGATGAGTCCAATGCCGTAGAACTTCTTCCGGATCAGAACTACCGTTATGACAAGGCGAGCGGAAAGTTCACCGTCTCGACAGTGAGTTCTTCCGAATACACCGGCTGGGAGAGCGGCAGCCTGTCATTCCATTCACAGGACATACACAGCGTGGCGAGGACAATCAGCCGTCGCTTCAATGTCAATGTCTATGTGACCGACGGAAAATATGACAGGGCTGTCATCACCGCCAAGTTCATCCACGGCGAGACCCTTGAGGAGCAGGTATCGGCCATCTGCCGACTTGTGCCGGGAATGAAGTACACAGTGACGGACGGCAACATCTATATCAGATAATTCGTTTCTGCGGACCCGCAGGACACTCTTACTAATACCAATAAACAAAACCTTAAAATGAAAAGATTCTCAGCATTCATCTGTATGCTGCTCGGAATCGTTCTATCTGTGAATGTCTTCGCTCAGAACCAGGCAGTCACATTCCCTCAGGAGAAAATGAGGATCTCGGAGGCTTTCGGCATTGTCGAGAGACAGACAGGACTTTCCATAGCATACAACGAGGACCTGCTGGACGTAGGACGGCTGGTCACATTACCTCCGCGCAAGAATTTGTCGGAAGCGATGAAGACAATCCTTGAAGGCACGGGAACACGTGCCACCTATCAGGGAAAACTCATTCTCATTGTAAAAGACAATGAGGTGAAGGACAATCAGTTGCGTACATATTCCGGAACTGTCCGCGATGATGCGGGAGCCGTTGCCGGCGCCGTGGTCATGATCGGCTCCGGCCAGGTCAATACCGTTACCGGCCCGTACGGGGAGTTCTCCATCAGGGCCAGGAGCGGGGAAGTCCTCAGGGTGACAATGCTCGGATACAAGGACGCCTATCTCTCCCTCGGTTCCAGGACAGAAAACCTGGAAATCACGCTCGCACTGGACAAGAATCTCCTGAACGAGTCCCTCGTTGTGGGTTACGGTTCAATGCAGAAGAAGGACATCACTTCGGCAATCGGCTCCTACAAGCCGTCGGAACTGAGTTCCCGTCAGGTACTCGGTGCAGACGAACTGCTTCAGGGCCGGATTCCGGGTGTCAACATTACCTCCGCCTCCGGTATTCCGGGAAGTAAGAATCGTGTGAGTATCAGAGGTATAGGCTCTCTTACCGCAGGCAATGAGCCTCTCTATGTCATTGACGGAGTCCCGATCAGCAATACCTCAGCTGATGCAGGTGGATGGTCAGCCCAGTCTATGAACGGCCTTTCTGAGATGAACCCTTCCGACATTGAGTCCATCCAGGTGCTCAAGGATGCCGCCTCGGCTGCAATCTACGGTTCCAGGGCTACGAACGGAGTCATCATCATCACGACCAAGAAGGGTGCGAAAGGTGCCCCGAAAGTGGCTGTGGACGCATCAATGAGCCTTTCCCAGCTCACAAGGACTGACAGACTCGATATGGCAGACGCCGACCTTTATCTTGAGGTTATGAACGAGGCCATTGACAATTACAATATGCAGACCGGCAGTACCGTGGAGAGGCTGGACAATCCATATCCCGGCAAGCCTCAGGTGAAGATGCTCGATATGATTCTCCGGACAGCATTTACCTGGAATGCTAATGTGTCAGTGTCGGGAGGTACCGACAAGGCCAACTATTATCTTGCTGCAAATGCCCGCCACAATGAGGGCGTATTCATCGGCAACGAGCTGGACAAATACAATTTCAAGACTAATGTAAACACCGACATAAAGAAATGGCTGTCTGTCGGAGCGACTGTCAATCTCAGTTATTCCAGGAACAACCGTGTCCCTACCGGATATGACATAGGTTCATCATTGATCCCGAGGGCTCTCGAGCAGCGGCCTTGGGACAGCCCGGTCAATGCGGACGGAAGCTACAACAAGGGAGGCAGCGAGCTGCTGAACCACAATCCTCTGCAGATTCTCAACGAGGAGAATGTCTATATAAAGAACTTCAGGATGTACGGCTCTGCCTATGCCAGGTTCAATATCTGCCGAGGACTCAGTTTCAAGACCAGCTTCGGAGGCGACTTCATGTCCACTGAGGAGCATATCCACTATACTTCCCAGCACAATTACGGAAAGTCGGTGGGTGTACTTACCGATGCCCGCAAATCCTACACCTCGATGGTGGTTGAGAATGTGCTGAGCTATAACCGTACATTCGCTGACAGCTTCACTCTTGATGCAGTCCTGGGACATTCTTTCCAGATGGACAATGTCTCGACAGCCAAGCAGACCGGTCAGGGCTTCCCGTCCGATTCCTTTGATGTGAACTCGGTCGCAGCCGAATATGTGGATGTCTCTACCGGTATGTCGGCCTGGGCTCTCCAGTCATATTTCCTCAGGGCTACATTGAACTGGAAAAACCGCTATCTGATGACTCTAACAATGCGTGCGGACGGTTCTTCCAAGTTTGCGAAGGACAACCGATACGGTTATTTCCCTTCAGTTTCCGCAGGCTGGAACATCTCAGAGGAACCGTTCTGGAATGCCGGATCCATCAATGCCAAGATCCGTGCGAGCTACGGTTCCACCGGAAACCAGGGCGGAATCGGTTCCTATGCCTGGCAAGCTCTTGCCGCAGGTGGATACAACTATATGGGAGACAATGGATTGGGACTCTCGTCACAGGGCAACAAGGATCTCCGCTGGGAGGTGGCTGACCAGTATGATGTCGGTACTGACCTCTCATTCTTCGACGGAGCCCTCACATTCACGGCGGACGCCTTTATCAAGGATACCAGGAATCTCCTGTACAGCAAGCCTACCGCCGCAACAGCCGGCTATACCACATTCACGAGCAATATCGGCTCCATGCGGAACAAGGGTATCGAACTCGCCATCGGAGGCAATGTCGGCAAGGGGGACTTCAACTGGAAGGGAGACTTCAACATCTCCTTCATCCGCAACAGGCTGACATCCCTGATTGACGACAATGAGGTCCTCGCCACCGATTCAATGCATGCCCTGAAGGTCGGAAAGGAGGTCGGAAGCTTCTATCTCATCAAGATGAAAGGCATATATCAGAGCGACGAGGATGTGCCGCAGAACCTTTATGACCAGGGTGTACGTGCCGGTGACTGCATCTACGAGGATGTCAACGGGGACGGGGAAATAGACACTACCAATGACAGGCAGTTCGTGGGCTCGGCCAATCCGAAATTCTCAGGAGGTTTCAACAATACCTTCTCCTTCAAGGGCTTCGACCTCAGCATCTTCTTCACATTCTCCTATGGCAGCAGCCTGTATGAGCTCTGGACCGGCGGTTACAGGCTTGGAAACGGTGTCTGGACACCTCTCAAGTCGGAAGCCCTGAAGAGATGGACCGGGCCGGGAACAACCAATACCACCCCGAGAGCGATTTACGGCTATACATGGAACTCCACCAAGTTTGCCAATACGAGGTTCCTCCACGATGCATCCTATCTGAGATGCCGCAACCTTTCATTGGGCTACACCCTGCCTTCCAGAATAACATCAAAGGCGGGCATCGACAAGCTCCGCTTCTTCTTCCAGGTGGACAATCTCTTCATTGTGACACCTTATCCTCTCCTCGACCCGGAGGTCAATGTCAGCCTCAATGCAATGAATATGGGCTATGACTTCCTTTATCCTTCACAGCCGAGGACATTCTCTCTCGGTCTCAACCTCAAATTCTGACGCATTATGAAGACATTCAGATATATATCAGCATTGTTGCTCGGGATGACACTGGTGGCCGCACCTGCCTGTGACGGTCTGCTGGACCAGTATCCCCACAATGCAGTGTCCAGTGACAACCTCACTGATGCGGATGCCAAGCTCCTTCTGACAGGACTGTATTACATTGTGCAGAACAAACCTACCGCCAACGGTTATGCCGCATTCGATATCCTGGGCGGAGACCTCATAAGGGGAGGCGCATCCGGAAACAAGATTCCTTATCTCCTGGTCCAGGACCTCGTGACTGAGGCCGGCGGCTTTATCAGCGGCCAGTGGAACGGGTATTATACGGCATTGTATCAGGTCAACAACTTCATCCAGTCCGTTGAAGCGATGGCGCAGACAACATCCACGTCGGAGATGCTGGGTACCGCCCATTTCTTCAGAGGTCTGCTCTACTACAACATTGCCTCGAGATGGGGAGCCGCTCCTCTCATTACCAGACCTGAGAGCAAGGATGTGGGCTGCAGTCCTGAAGCGGATGTGTGGGAATTCACTGCCTCTGAGTTCGAGCAGGCTGCAAGAACAGCCCCTGATTTCACTTCCAAGAACTATGTCTCCAAAGAGGCTGCCAAGGCATTGCTTGCAAGGACATATCTGGCAATGGGCAGAAAGGCTGAGGCCGCTGCACTTGCAGAGGATCTCATAGCGAGTCCGAATTTCGCCCTTGCCGGCTTTGACAAAATTTTCCGCGGACAGCCGAACATGGAGGAAATCTTCACCTTCGCCAACCTTATGGAAGAGTCCTCGGTCAATCTGAGTGCATCCTTGTACTATTCCAGGGAATCCCCGGTCGGAGGCTCATATACCTATGCTCCTACCCGGGAAGCGATGGATATGTTTGTGCCGGATGATCTCAGAACAGCCTATTCAGTTGATTCACAGGGAACTAACGATGTGGTCAACAAATATGGCTCAGGTGAGGCCGGAACAGACCCTCTCTGTATTACGCGTCTCGCAGAGATGTATCTCATAAGTGCGGAGGGAAACGGACTTGAAAAGGGCGGACTTCAGAGACTTAACGAACTGAGGGCCTTCAGGGGACTGCCTTCAGTATCTCCTGCCAACGAGAGGGATTTTGAAACTGCTGTGCTCAATGAGAGACGTCTCGAACTATTCGGGGAGGGATTCCGCTGGTTCGACCTCGTCCGCACCGGAAGGCTCGGCGAGACAATGCCTCTTGAAGAGAAGTACACCAGGTTCCCGATTCCTGCCAGGGATTTGGGCCTCAACCAGCTCCTGGAGCAGAATCCTCTCTGGAAAGCTTCAGCGGAAACTCCTGAAAATGAATAAAATTCCATTGATATGAAGAATATGTTGAATTTATATACACTTGTCGCCGTGACAATGCTTTCCTCATGCACTGAGAAACTTGTCATGACGACACCCGATACATCGTACCGGGCCCGCACTGAAGTCGGTGCAATGCTGCAGGACAACTGCCCTGTAATCGCCCATACCTATGCCGATTCCACATTCCTCCTTGCCAGGGGAGTGACTGAGACCGATGTTCATGTCCAGCTTGTCAACGGCAAGGTAGAGCATATGTATTTTATCAGGATTGACCTTGATGACCCCGGCGTGACCGTCAAGGTCGGTATGCCTTACGACGTGGATGTGACCTCAGGGTTCCAGCGCCAGACCCTTACGGAGATGGCATCCTGGATGGATGCCCCGGGAAAGAGAGTCGTGGCCATGGTCAATGCAGACTTCTGGGATGTGTCCAACGGGGACATCCGGGGGCCTATTCACAGGAACGGCAATGTGCTGAAGGATACATTCATATACTCGGAAAAACTGTATCAGCAGGCATTGAGCTTCATGGCAATTGATTGGGAAGGAACTCCGATCATCAGGGATTCGGTGGAATACAGACCAATGAAGAAGGATCTTAAGGAATGCACCGGCAGCGGTGTCATCGTACTCCGTGACGGAATTGTCCCGGACCAGACCAACTATCCGGGAAGGGATCCGCGTACCTGCATCGGCTATACAGATGACGGGATATTGTATTTCTTCGTTTGTGACGGACGCAGCCAGCTCTGGTCTCTTGGCCTTGATTATGAGGAGATGGGACATATCATGTCTGCCCTGGGATGCAGCTGGGCAGTGAACTTCGATGGCGGCGGTTCGACGGAACTGATTGTGCGCCATCCTTCCGCGGACATATTCCAGATACGCAACCGTCCTACTGACGGGGCTGAAAGACCTGTGGTCAATACGTGGACTGTATGTGTCAATGAACCATAAAAGAGTCGAGTTATGAAAAAGATATATATGTTAATGGCAGTGCTTGGGCTTGCTCTTGTGGGGGCCTGCACGGATTCCGGTCTGACCGGACCTGTCGAAAACGACCCTGTGCTGCTTTCAGTAATCCCGAAAGCCGGAAATACCGGGACCGAAGCCGTCATTTCCGGATACTGGTTCTCGGACAAGGCTGACGACGTAGCCGTATCGGTGAACGGCAAGGCTGCGACTGTGCTCTCATCTACCATTGACCGGATTAGCGTAGTGATGCCGGAAAATGAACTAGGCACTTATTCCCTGAAGGTCTCAGTAAAGGGAAAAGAGGTTGAAGGCCTGAACTTCAGATATGCTGAAGCTCCTGAGCCTGAGAAACTTGCCGTTTATTCCTATAGCCCGTCAAGCGGAATTGAGGGCGATCTGATCACTGTAACCGGAACCTGCTTCTCACACGTGGCTGCAAACAATATCGTCACGGTGAACGGGATTGGGGCCGAGGTGGTGGAGGCTATTCCGACGAGGATGGTGATTGTGCTCCCTGACAACCCTCAGGGGCAGTATCCGATCGTTGTAAAGGTAGGGGAGGAAACGGCTGAAGGTCCGGCATTCACTTATCTGAAGAAGCCTGTCCTGGAGATTCTTTCGGTTGAACCTTCCTCAGCCGTGGCCGGCTCCGAGATCAGGCTTGTCGGCAATCTATTCAGCGAAGTTCCGTCGGAGAACATTGTCACAATAAATGGGGTCAGGGCAGAGGTCCTTTCCGCATCCGTCACAGAACTCACAATCATTGTTCCGGATAACCCTCTCGGAAGCTATCCGGTAATGATTACCGTGGGTGACAATACAGTGACCGGCCCTGAATTCACCTATCTCGAGAAGATTTATACCTATGAGGTCAAAACCATTTCCGGTTCCGCCGGCAGAAGCGATGCCAATGTCTTTGTGGACGGAGGCCCTTCCGAGACCAGGTACAGGACACCTCACGGACTCTGCTTCCTGCCTGACGGGAGAATGGTCATTGGCGACAGGGGCAACCACGCTGTCAAGGTTATGGATGTCTCCACCTATGTTACTGAGACTATCTACCCTGTGACCGGTGTAACAAATCTCCTCAACAATCCTTGGCGTCTCCGGGCTGACGCGGCCGGCAATCTCTTCATTGTCAGCAAGGCGAACAAGAAGCTCGTGAAGTATGACTTCGCATCGAAGACAGGTACAGCAGTGATTTCCACTGGTTTGACCGATCCTCTCGATGTGGCCTTCGACAAGGCCGGCGATATGTATGTTCTCGACAGGGGAGTGAAGTCCATTCTTAAATACTCGAAAGGTGATTACTCATCATCGTCCGTTTTCGTTAAGCTCGATGAGAACCCTCTCTGTATGGATTTCGATGCTGAGGGCAATATGATTATCGCAACTGCATCCAGACATTTCATCAGGGTGACACCTTCCGGGGAGGCTGCTGTCATAGCCGGAAGCGGTGTCAAGGGTTCTTCTGACGGCAATGCGGGCGAACCTCTGACCGCACAGATGGGAGATGTCTGGGGCCTTGCCGTGGGCAAGGGCGGCGAGATTTACTTCGTGGACGGTACATATCATGCAGTCAGGATGCTGAAGCCGGGCAGCAATGGATATGCGGATGCCTCGGTAAGGACTATCGCCGGCTCTGCAGGTTCCTCGGGCAAGGTGGATGGCACCGGCACCGCTGCGAAGTTCAATACTCCGTATGACATCTGCGTCTCACCTTCAGGAGACAAGCTCTATGTGACCGACCTTATGAACTTCCTTGTAAGGGAGATAACCATTAAAGACTGATGACAATGAAAAAGAATATCATAATGACGGCAATGGCCGCCGTTGCCATCCCATTGGCATTGCTCTGCTCCTGTTCCGGGGACGAATACGTGGCGAAGGTGACGGAACTGAAGCTGGTGTCTGTCAATCCGACCAACGGATATCCGGGCGAAATCGTAAAAATCCTCGGACGCAATTTCTCACCTGTCGCCTCGCAGAACAAGGTGGTGATTGCCGGTGAGGAGGCAAGAATACTTGAATGCGGGAGGGATGAACTCCATATCATCCTTCCCGAGGCAGAGCCGGGCGACTACACATTGACGGTGACCTCACCTGCCGGCACTGCCGGAGGATTGAGCTTTACTTATCTTAAAGTCCCTGACCATCAATATCTTGTGACAACAATCGTGGGCCAGAAAGGTGCCTACGAGATGGTGGACGGAATCGGAACCGCCGCTATTACCAAACTTCCTACAGGACTGAACAAGGCCCCGGACGGAAGTATATGGTTTACCTGCAGGGGTTACAACAAGATTCGCCGTATTGCAAAGGACTACACAGTCACCACATTGGCGGATGTCGAGCTTGGAAGCTCCGCAATATGGCAGGGCTGTTTCTCTCCTGACGGACAGTATTACTATTTCGTGGACAAGCCGAAGGGTATGCTCCGCAGGATGAGTGTTTCCGACTATTCTGTAACGACAGTGGCTTCGGGCCTCAAGAGCCCTATGAACTGCTGCTTCGACGCTGACGGCAATGTCTATGTCTCCGCGAGGGACAACAAGGCCATCTACAAGTTCGATAAGGACAATGTCAAGACCACGTTCGCAACCCTCGACGCAGGACCGAACTATTGCAAGTTCGCCCCGAACGGGAACCTCATTGTGACACTCAACAGCGGCTACAAGTTCGTCTCAATATCCCCTGACGGGACCGTGACGGATTTCCTCGGCACTGGAGTGAAGCCTGAGGAGAAGTCGGACGGAGAGCCCGGCCAGCCGCTTACAGTGGGTATCAAGACCTGTTTCGGCTTCGATTTCGACAGCAATGGAGTGATGTATATCTCGGACAACAGCTACAATTGCATCCGACGCTTCACCCCTGGTCCCGGACTGGACTATTCAACAGGTACCGTGGAGACCATTATCGGCTCAGTGTCGGGTTATGCTGACGGATCGGGCCTTAAAGTGAAGATGAGTCAGCCATACGAGATTATGGTCTATGATGACAATACTCTCTATTTTGCGGATACCGTGAACTACCTCATCCGCAAAGTGGTGATTAAGTAATCTTCTTCGGAATCTTGCGCATATTTTCAGTATTTAGTCGTATATTTGAAGATATGCGCAAGTTTTCAATATCAATGCTGATGATTTCAGCCATGGTGGTGTCGGCGTTCACTTCTGTCACCCCTCAGGAGGATTATATCCGGAAATATTCGGCCACGGCCGTCAGGGAAATGTACAGGAGCGGAGTGCCGGCCAGCATTACACTGGCACAGGGCCTGCTGGAGTCCCGTTACGGGCAGTCTGAGCTGGCAGTCAGGGGCAATAACCACTTCGGCATCAAATGCCACGACTGGACGGGGAAGAAGATGTACTATGACGATGACGCCAAGGGGGAATGCTTCAGGGTTTATGCCTCGGCGGACGAGAGTTTCAGGGACCATTCGGATTTCCTGAGGTACAGGGACAGGTACAAGTTCCTGTTCGACTATGATATCACCGACTACAGGTCCTGGGCATACGGTCTGAAGAAGGCTGGCTATGCCACGGATCCGGCCTATCCTTCCAAGCTTGTCAAGATCATAGAGGATTATCATCTATATGATTATGATACAATGACTTCCGTTGCTTCCGACGAGAGAGGTAAAGAAAGCGGGAAAAAGGCTGAAAGGCGGAAGAGACAGAAGAAGTCAGACAGTGTGCAGCCGGAAACTGCTGTCATACCGGAGTCCCCGAATTCCATCGAGGAACCGAGGCGCCTGACGCAGGAGGAACTGGGAGAGAAATTCACATTCTCCCTCTCGAGGAAGATTTATTCATTGAATGGTGTGAAGTTCATCTACGCCAATGAGGGTGAGACCTACTCCTCCATTGCCGGTAAATACGATCTTTTTCCAAAGGAGATTCTCAGGTTCAATGATACTGCTTCCGACCGCAGTCTCATGGCCGGTGAGGTGGTATATATCCAGGCCAAGAAGACGAGGGCGGCTAAGGGAATGGATAAGTATATATCCGATGAAGGGGGAGAGATAATGAGGGAGCTGTCACAGCGTTTCGGGTTGAAACTCAAGAATTTATGCAAGATGAACGGTCGCGGGGCAGCTTATGTTTCCCAGCCTGGGGACGAGTTCATTCTAAGATAGACTTGAATTATGAAGAAATCAGCAAGAAACAGCATCATTGCGGCAGTGGCGGTATTTCTGGCACTTGCCGCGGCAGCCGGCTTCATTGTCGGCAGGAAATATGTGGACAGGAAGCTGCCGAATTTCAGCGGAGGGATGGAGATTTACGTCTATCCCAAGATGAATGCCCTCGACATCGTTGAGGAACTTGTGGACAGCGGAATCGTCAT
>JALFFZ010000020.1 GCA_022777585.1 Bacteroidales bacterium
TCTCCGTGAACTCCTGCCAGACAAGTGGGCAAAACAAACCAAGTAGAATCAACTAGACCCAACTTTGGCCAACTTGAACAAGTTGCCTTCAACTTGGAATCAATAATACAAGTTGTCCTTAATCGGATGCTTACGTTCAACGATCCTCTTACCGAAGGAGAGCGTGCGGAACTGGAAGCGGCTGTGCGGAAGGACGAGGAAGACACCGCAATGCTTATCCAGGTCAGAAGCTTTGAGCGCAAGCCTCGCAAGGCCATTGATACGGCCAATCTGGAAGTACGTGAAGAGCACATATATCCTGAAGTTGAAAACCGCGAAGACTATACTGAACTGGACCCGGAAGTTACGGACACACTGGTGCTGGTTCCCGCACAGATGTATGTGCGCCGCATCATCCGTCACAAGTTGGTGCTGAAATCGAATCTCCAGATAAAGGAACCGGAGCGAAAAGCCTTTGAAATGGCCCCGCTCCCGGTAATGCCATTGCCCAAGTGTAGGGCTTCCGAGAGTCTGCTCACTGACATTATCCTTCAAAAGTTCTTCTATCACATGCCGTTCTACCGGGTGATACAGAAGTACAAGGAACTGGGCGTGAAGATAAGCGACTCCACGATGAACGACTGGTACGCAGCGACGTGTGAGAAACTGAAGCTGCTGTACGACATCTTGGGACGGGAAGTGTTGTCAAGAGACTACATACAAGTGGATGAGAGTACATTGCCGGTGATAGACAATGAGAAACACCGTGCGGTGAAGGGTTATATGTGGTGTACGCGTGCCGTTGAAGATAATCTGGTCGTATTCCATTACGACATGGGCTCGCGCTCCCACGAGACAGCCCGCAAACTTCTCCGTGGCTATCGTGGTACAATCCAGACAGATGGCTACGGCGCCTATGATCAGTTCGAGAGTGATCCTCATATCCAGGTGATTGGTTGCTGGGCGCATGCACGCCGGAAGTGGTCTGATGCATTGGACGAGGATAAACGGACAGCGAGCGAGGCGTTGGCATATATCAACAAACTCTATCATGTCGAGAACGAGGCTAAGGAAGCCGGTATCTCCGGAGAAGCTTTGAAAGAGAAGCGTCAGGAGGAATCCTATCCTGTTATCCTCCAGTTCGAGAAATGGATGTACGAGACTGTGACCAAGACTTCACGGAACAGTCGCATCGGAAAAGCCATCAGTTATACGCTCCCTCTTCTGCCACGCCTGAGCCGCTATGTGAATGACGGGTGCTTCTGCATTGACAACAACCTTGTGGAGAATGCTATCAGGCCTCTGGCCCTGGGAAGGAAGAACTACCTGTTCAGCGGGAACCACGATGCTGCGGTGCGTGCTGCCATCGTCTACTCCCTGGTGGACAGTTGCAAGGCCCTGGACGTTAATCCACGTGAATGGATGGAGGATGTCCTGCTCCGGATACCCGGGAACGAGAATAACCGTGAAGCTCTCCGTGAACTCCTGCCAGACAAGTGGGCAAAACAGACCAACTAAGATCAACTTGACCCAACTTTGGTCAACTTGAACAAGTTGCCTCCAACTTGGAATCAAAAATACAAGTTGTCCTTAATCTGATGCTTACCCACTGCGGACAGCCTTCCCGTATCGTGGAAGATTCCGCTCAAAACAGCCTACTCCCGCCGCATTGAAAACGGAAATCTGTCAAATCATCAGCATTATCCTTCCCTCTGCCTTGACGAAGGTGTCCGGGTGCTGCATTGTAACGGCATATACCTGGGCGGAGGTGACTGGCCGGCCGTCTTTTCGCACGTGCAGCTTCCTGCGGTTGATGATATCCGCTATCTGCTCGGTGCGAAGGCCTCCGCCCCGCTCTGCAAGAACATACAGTATGGCTTCCTCTATCTTCATTTCCAGAGTCTGGATGAGATGGTCACGAACTCCACTTTTCCGGCGATATAGTCAGCAAAAACTTCAACTGCCGGCTTTCCTCCCGGCATCCTGCAGCTACCGCAGCCGCCGCATGCCGGGGCCTTGCAGTGGAAGCGTTCCCTGATATAGTCAAGCCTCTCCTCCTTTGAGGAGTAGTCTATCTTAGGCGCAATCATAAAGCATAACAGCCTTGCCTCAGTCAATAACCACTGCCGTTCCGGACGCGGTGACCATCAGCATACCGTTGTCAGCACCGAGCACCTCGTAGTCAATGTCAATGCCGACTACGGCGTTCGCTCCCATGCTGCGGGCACGCTGGGCCATCTCATCCATAGCCTTCTGACGCGCCTCGACCAATTCGCTCTCATAAGATCCGGAACGTCCGCCGACAAAGTTGCGGATGCTTGCGGCAAAGTCCTTGAGAAAATTGACTCCGGTGATAACCTCCCCGAAGACGACTCCCTTGTATTCCCTGATTGTGTGGCCTTCAATTGCCGGTGTAGTTGTAAGTATCATATTCTTTTTCCTGTTATCTTTTCAATTGTCCATCCTTTGGCAAGCTCATCCACCAGCTTGTCCAGTATCCTGAGGTCCCGCATCATTGGGTCCTCTATCGTCTCGACCTGCACGCCGCAGACCTTGCCCCTGACATCCAGCCGTGCAGGGTTCATCCCGGGTGCGCCGGAGAGGAATTCCCCGTATGTGGCATCGGAAATCAGCAGATCTTCCAGCTGCTCAGGGCTGTATCCGGTCATCCAGGAAGTGACGAGGAGAACCTCAGCCCTGGTGCGCCCTTTTTTCTCCGCCTTGGCAATCAGGCAGGGTAAACCTTCGCGAATGCCATGTCAAATACATTCCTGGCCATATCAGCATCCTTTTCCGTCAAGGCTGCAGGAGGCCCCTGTGGAGATTTCCTCTGCCAGGAACTTCTCCGCCTCGAAACTGATCCGTCCGTCTTCCTCGATAAAGCACGGTATCCCTATCGACCCGCAGGCCCTGACGGAGTCGAACGCAGGAGACGAGTCGCGGAGGCGGAGGAACTCCTTCAGGTTTCTCATATGTGAGCAGATGTCAATGATTTCAAAATCAGGGTTGCCCGAGAGCCTTGCCTTGACTTCGGAACAATCCGGGCAGGTGGCCGTTACATATACCTTGGTCATGGTACTATATTTTGTTAAAACAGGCGTTGTCGTTTAATATTCTATGTTTGATCGAGGCTGCAACCTGGAGCAAGGAACCTCAGATTCCCAATGATGACGCAGATCTTTCCAGACGTGTAGGCAGCTTTGACTTGCCAGGCCTTTCCTTCAGGAAGTCCTCCGTGGCGGAATCACATCCATTCCTTGACCTTGGCCTCTGCCCGAGCCTTGATTTCCGGGGTGACTGCGGTCTGGATGGCCTTGTATGCCAATGTCAGGGCCGCTATGTCGTCCGTGAAGCCCAGGGCGGGGATAATGTCGGGGATCAGGTCAAGGGGGAGGATGAAGTAGCCAAGGGCGCCCAGAATGATTGTCTTGTTACTTAGAGGGACATCCGGGGACTGGAGGACATAGTAGAGAACCAGGACGTAGTATGTGGCCTTGCCTCCCAGTCTGGCGGCGAACTTCTTCATCTTGGGCCACAATTTTTCCTCTGAGTAATGGCCCTGATATTTCTGGAGCCTTTCTTCGGTTATGATTGGATTGTTTTTCGCCATAGTTCAATGTCTTTGGGTGAGATTGCTTTGAGGGCAACCGGTTGTTGTTTCTTTGTGGACGATACAAAGATAATTATATGCAGCGGAAATCCAATGATATGTTCAATGCGGACAGATGCCCGGTCAGGCCGGGAATGACGTGGAGGAACAGGCCGGGAATGACGGGAACTCCCACTTTTATGAAACGAAAACCCGGTCCGTGGAATCACTCCAAAGACCGGGGCCGTATCAATAATTAGTTATACAAAACTTTTTCAGGCAGTCTATCCCTGCTAGCCAAGTGCATTCTCAAGGAAATCGACATACTCCTGAAGGTCTTCTGCCCATCCGGTGTGCTTCATGCCTTTTACGGTATATTCGTAAACATCTCCGCTCGGATCGACACGCCTGTAGCTGAATTCTATGCCGTCAACCTTTGTACCTGCTGCAGTTTCAACGGAATTCTTGATGATCTTTCCGTCAATGCTGGCCTTATAGCCTGTGGCTTCAACAATTTTCATATAGCCGGCAGTGGGGTATCCCTGTTCGAGCAAGAAGTTGTAGCAGGCTTTCGGCTGCTCTGCATCTACGTCATCGGCCTGGAATGTAAGAGCTTTTCCGTCGCAGGATGCAAGGAACTGGATGCAATCCAGATTATATCCGTAGTATGGAAGGCAGTCAATCACCTTTATCCAGAACTTGTCTGCATCGTTGTTCGTGGTGTTGAAGATGTCAATCATAAACACTGTCTCCGGCTCTGCCGGGCTGGCCTTCGGATATGCGAAGCATACCCAGCGTCCGTCGAATTCAGACACGGCTGTCGTCTCAGGAGCATCCACCTTGTAAGTCTCGCAGGAAGCGAGGCCTGCAAGTCCGGCAGCGAAGGTCAAAACTTTAAGTATTGTCTTATTCATAATTTCAAATCTCATTTACAGTTAACGTTCTTTTACTGCCTGTGCCACCACATCGGTGCGGTAAGCGGCTCAACCTCAGGAGAATTCCTGTTGTAGAGAGCGGAACTTTCAGGGTAGAGATACCTGCAGGCCGGTGCCTCAAGCACACCAGTGTAGAGGGTAATGTCAGTTCCTCTTTCTGGATATCCGGTACGGTTGATATCAAACCAGGACTCAATCGGCATGCAGCGTACGTTGGATGCCCACTTCTGGTTGATAATCTGGTGAACCATATCTTCTGTGGAACCTGATTTGAAGCTATATGCTCCACCTGCTCCGAGATATGCGCCGGCAGCACCGCTTTCGCCGCATCTTGAGAAGGACTCTTCAACGGCTGCGTCGTAGCTTGCCTTTGCCTTGGCAGCATCCCCGAGTCTTGCATAGGCCTCAGCCTTGAGGAAGAGGGCCTCTGCGGCAGTGCCGAAGTAAACAGGATCTGTAGCCTCAATGGCAAGGCGGGACGTCTCCTTCTGCTTGCCCTTTGTTCCGTAAGCTGTGCCGGCTGCGCCACCCTCATAGAAATAATCAAGCCTTGGGTCGGCAGGGTCGAGGATATTCAGAATATCCGTGCAGCACCTGATGTTCTCAGTGGTATTCAACTGCCTTCTGTCGCTCTCATAGAGAGGGTTGGACTTGTCGGCCTGATTTACAAACTGTGCGAACATGACATCCTTTGCGAGGAGGTTATCCTCGGAGAGAAGGGCCTGAATCTTGCTCTTGTTGGCTGAGAAATCTCTCATAAGGACCTTGAGGTAAAGGGTATTGGCAAACTGAAGCCAAGTTTCCACGTCACCGCCCAGAATCATGTCGCATCCTGCCGTTGAGTTGCCTGCTTCGTCCGCCGCTACCTGGTCGGCATTGAGCGCCCTTACCTCCTCAAGCATCTTGATGATAGCTGCCTGTACTTCCTCGCCGCTGTCGAAGTTAGGTTCCAGAGCCGGCTCCTCGCTGAAAGAACCTTCTGTGAGGGCGACCTTGTCGAAGAGGCTTGTCAGAATATAGATGTTGTATGCGGCCATTGTCTTGGCCTCAAGTTCGAAGTTTGAACTGTTCTCAGTGGCTGCGCTCTTGGAGAGAATGCTCTTGAGGGATGGAAGTATCCTCGAATAGGAATAACTCCAGATTGAGCTGAAGAGAGACTCGCTCACGGCGAGGTTGTAGTCCATAATGTTGTTGTACTGGTTGGTTTCGTTGCATTGAACCACGTACTGGGACCAGAAATTGCCTACGAGACCAAGGTCATAACCTACTTTGTCGGCAGTGAGGAGCTGTGCAGTAGGCAGAAGATCGCTCATCTCAGCCTCACTGACATAGTTCGGGTTGTCATTTATGTCAAGCCAGTCCCGGCAGCCGGTCGCAACGAGTGTCAGAGCCAGGAGGGCTGTTGATATATACTTTTTCATTCTTTCAGATTTTAAAAGTTACATTAGAATACGATCTTGATGCTTCCGCCGAATGTCCTTGTGGAAGGAGCGGCATAGTATTCACCGAACTGTGAGGTGAGGTCGTTTCCGTAGTTGGTGGTATCCGGGTCAATCATACCCTGGTTAGGTGTCCACATGAGGAGGTTCCTTCCGAAGATGGAGAGGTCGATGCCCTGAATCCATTTCGCGGTGTCAAACCACTTTGCAGGAAGCCTGTAGGAGAGGTTTACTTCACGGAGTTTGATATAAGTCTTGTCAATAAGATCCCTCTTGTCCATTTCCTTGTTGGTGCTGCTGTACCAATAGTAGTTCATGTTGTAGTAGTTGTTGACAGGGATGTTGTTCTCGTGATATTCTCCGTCCGCTCCCTTATAGACCGCATCAGGATATACGAATGAGTCGCGGTAGTTGTACATTGTCTCCTCGGCGTTACCGTTGAAGTAAACGATGGATGTGGTGGCGGAGTACATCTTTCCGCCATTTCTCCAGTCGAGAGATGCGCTGAGAGAGAGATCTTTCCACCTGAGGGTGGTGTTGAATCCCATTGTGAACTTAGGGTCGGCATAGCCGATGATTTCCTCCTCTGAAGAGGATACTACAGGGAATCCTGTTGTGGAATTCACGATGGTCTTTCCGTAGTACGGGCTATTCTCGTCAGTAACTGTCTCGTTTTTGTAGTATGTCCAGGTACCGAGTGGCTGGCCCTTGATGGCCTTCAGCTGAACGCCTGTGGTGAGACCGTAGATGGTGGTCTCCTCAACGTCGTCCCAAAGCTCAATCACTTTGTTGTTGTTCTTTGAGAAGGTGTAGCCAATCTGCCACTCCCAATCCTTCGTGCGTACCGGAACCGCTCCGATCGCGAGCTCGAATCCCTTGTTCTGAATCTTGCCGACATTTCTCACTCGTGAGGTGTAACCTGACTCAGGAGAGAGGTTTGCGGAGATGATCTGGTTCTTCGTGTTCTTGTTGTAGTAAGCGAAGTCGAAGCTCAACCTGTTCTGGAAGAGTCTGAGGTCGATACCGAACTCACCTTCAGTTGAGATTTCAGGCTTGAGGTTGGTTGAAGGCATCCTGGATGACTGAGCAAGACCTGAATAACCGTTCAAAGGCATTGTCAATGAACCGAATCCGCCACCTGCGCTTGCGAGATAGTAGTAGCTTGAGGTCATATAAGGTGATGCGTCATTACCGGTCTCACCGTAACCGCCCCTGATCTTGAGGAAACTGAGAACATTGTTCTGCAGGGCAGGGAAGAGTTCGGTCAGAATAACTGAAGCATTGGCTCCCCAGTAGAAGAATGAGTTTGCATCAATCGGGAGGGTGGATGACCAGTCATTACGTGCGGAGAGGGTAATGTATACGGCATCCTTGAATCCGAAGTCTGCCTGTCCGTAAACACCTACAAGACGTCTCTTGCTGATGCTTGAGCTTGCAGTCGGAGTCATTCCGCTGGTATTGCTGAAGCTTGGCCAGTTTTCCTTTGCAAGACCGGTAAGGTAACCTGACATTACCTCGGCAGCCCTCTGGTTGATGTTCCAGCCCGCCACTGCATTGATGGTCCATTTCTCCTTGATTCTGTAGTCGGCGTTGAGGAGAACATTGGCATCGATCTGGCTGCTTCTGTAACTGTATTCCGAGTATGAACCCTGCTCCTCGGCTGCGCCTTCATCACTGGCATAGGAGCCAGGATTGAATTTCCAGATGTCATTGTATGTCTTCTGGACTGAGCTGGAGAAGTCACCTCCGAAGCGGCCGATGGCCTTCAGACCCTTGATAATCTGGATTCCGGCCTCGAGATTACCGTAAATCCTGTTGTCGCTGAAGGTTGAGTAGTTGTGGTCGAGGACCCACCAAGGGTTCTGTGCGTATGGAGTGTAGAAGTTGTCAGCGTTGTTGTAAATGTTGTGGTAGTCCCGGAGGTCTGCATAATCTACGTCCACAGGGTACTGGAGAATGTCGTTGTAGATGGTGGAACCGTCTCCGCCCTGACCGCCCATCGCATTGCGGCTGTCCTTGCGGACGAAGTTGAGACCGTAGTTGAGCCAGGCTGCACCCTGCTTGATCTTCGTGTTACCCCTTACGGAGATATTGTTTCTCTTGTAGTAGTCGTTGCTGCCAGGGAGAATACCGTTGGAGTAAACGTTACCGTATGAAACCACGAATCCGGTGGAAGCGGAACCTCCCTTCACAGTTACTGTATTGGTGGTCTCGAATCCGGTGTCGTAGAAGTTCTTGAGAGAGTTCTTTGCATAAGAGTAAGGCTTGATGCTCTCCTCTGCGCCATTGTACCAGTTGGCACCCGGACGCCAGTAGTGATCCCTTCCGTCAAGAAGGTTACCCCAGGAACCGTTCTCGGTAGGGGACCAGTTCTCGAATAGATTGCCCTCGTAGCTGTAAAACCAGCCCTGTCCGAAAAGATTCTGGAGCTGAGGAATTCTCAAAACCGAGCTTGCGGTGAATGCACCGTCGTAGGTTACGGTAATGTCTTCGTTCTGGATACCCTTCTTGGTGGTGATGATGATGGCGCCGTTACCTGCGCGAGAACCGTAAAGGGCGGTTGCGGATGCTCCCTTGAGGACAGTGATGGACTCGATGTCCTCCGGGTTTATGTCGGCTGCCATATTACCGAAGTCAACGGCATTGTTCAAATCCTGTGTACCCATAGTGGTGTTGGACACAGGAACACCGTCTATAACGTACAGTGGCTGGTTGCTTCCGCTGATGGAAGAATAACCTCTGACGATGACTTTCTGGGATGTACCTGTACCGCCGGCAGAAGAAACCTGCATACCTGCGACCTTGCCTGCAAGACCGGTGAGAGCGTCAGCTGCGTGGCCTCTGGTGATGTCGTCTGAGCGTACAGTGGTAGATGCGTATCCGAGAGCCTTCTCCGACCTTGTGAGACCGGTGGCTGTAATGACTGACTGGCTGAGGCCGATTGCATCCTCGGACATCTTGATGTCAATGACGGTGCGTCCCATTACAGGGACTTTCATCGTCTGCATTCCGATACAGGAATAAACGAGATGGCTCTGGTCTGAACGTACTACCATTGAGTACTGACCGTCAGCGTTAGTAGTAGTCCCGATTCCGGTTCCCTCTACGAGAACAGCTACTCCCGGGAGAGGATTGCCGTCGGAATCAGAAACTGTACCTGAAATCTTCACAGTCTGGGCGGACATTGCAGCCGCGCTCAATACTGCGAGCAGAAATAGTACAATTTTTTTCATAAGCATAACTAGTTTAACACAAAAATTAATTTCTCACCCGCAAATGTTGGAAATTAAAATGTGAAAAACAAATGGCCGTAAGTGCCTTGCAGGTAATATAATATAACTTTGTCCGGGCCAATTGGACGGTTTTGGGTTAAAAAATTCTGCCGATTTCTAACAAATTGAAATCAATTTGTGCAAAAATCGGCAGAAACTTAAATATTGAAAAAATTGCGAAAATTGCCAAAAAGCACGCAATCAGGCAGTTGAACGTATTATTTTGCCTGCTTTTTCTTGTTAGAATCTGTAACCTTCCCCTCGGCCTCGGTGGTGAAGAATTTGTACTGGAAGAGAATCAGGTATGCGGCACCCACTGTGACGCAACTGTCTGCAAAGTTGAATACGGGTTCGAAGAACCTGAAGGGTCTGCCACCGATCACCGGCATCCAATCCGGCCATACAGTGTCAATAAGAGGGAAGTAGAACATATCCACGACCTTGCCGAACATCACCGGGGCATAGCTCCCTCCGAAACTGGCCACGGCCGTCCTTGTGGACTCCGAGAACAACTGTCCGTACGCCAAACAGTCGATGATGTTGCCCAGGGCTCCGGCCGTGATTATGGTCAGGCCTGCGAGTACTCCTGTCGGCACTTTTATATATGTCTTGTTCCCTTCGCTGTCCTTCCCGGTGCAGTATCCCCTGCGGACAAGACCGGTAATCCACCAGCACAGGAAGCTGAAGAGGCAGATCCGGAAGGTGGTGAGGAGGAACTTTCCGAACATTCCCCCGAACTTCATTCCGAATGCCATTCCCTCGTTCTCTATGAACAATATCTGGAACCAGTTTCCTATTACGCTGAAATGCTCACCGATGGACATGTTCGTCTTGACCAGGATCTTGATTACCTGGTCAATGACTACCAATACGATTCCGAGAATGAGCAGCCACCTGCCCTTGGATATTTTCATAACCTTATTTCCTGGACATCTTCTCCTTGGCCTCGACGGTCAGGGTGGCGTGCGGTACGAGACGGAGCCTCTCCTTAGGGATGAGCTTGCCGGTCACGCGGCATACGCCGTAGGTCTTGTTCTCAATCCTCACGAGAGCTGCCTCAAGATTCTGGATGAACTTATACTGGCGCTGAGCGAGCTGGCTGGCCTCCTCCCTTGAGAGCTGCATCGCTCCGTCATCCTCGACGGTCTTGAAGGACGGGGTAGTGTCCTCGATGTCGTTGTTGCCGTTGTTCATCACAACCTTCCTCAGAGTATTGTATTCCTGCTTGGCTTTCTCAAGCATATCAATGATGATGGCCTTGAACTCGGCGAGTTCCTCATCACTGTAGCGGGTCTTCTCAGAAACCTCGCTGCCATTCAGTTTGTTCTCTTCCATAACGATAATTTTTATCTGCGGATAGCCTCCACAAGGATTTTGCCTTCATTCCATTCCACTTCAGCCGCCTTTTCGCCGGCTTCGGCAGCAGGCCTGGTCTCAATGGAGAGAGCGAGGGTCTGGGATGCTACATAATCCTTGTATGATGCAAGCGCAGTGATTATTTCTTCCGATGCTTCGCCGTCTGCGAAAATCCTTACGTCCACCTTGTCGGTAATCTCGAATCCGCTGTCCTTCCTGAGGTTCTGGATGCGGTTCACTAGCTCTCGGGCGACGCCTTCGTTCCTGAGCTGCTCGCTTACTTCAATGTCGAGGGCAATGGTGAGAGCGCCTTCCGATGCCACGAGCCATCCCGGCATATCCTCGGACGAAATCATATAGTCTCCCGGGTTTAGGATGACTTCTCCCTCAGGCAGGTTCAGACTGTATGTCGTACCGGCTGTCTCTGCATTCTGGATTGCATTTATGGTATGCTGGTCAATGGCTGCGAATGCGGATGCGATTTCCTTCATTCTCTTGCCGTAAACCTTTCCGAGAGTCTTGAAGTTCGGCTTGATTTTCTTCGTGATGATGCCTGCGGTGTCGGATATGAATTCCGCCTCCTTGACATTGACTTCGCTGAGGAGCAGGTCCTTGACCTTCTCAAGCTGGCCGCGCACCTTGTCGGAGATGACAGGGATTACGAGCTTCGATAGCGGCTGGCGAACCTTGATATTGACCTTGCGCCTGAGGGCGAGTACCATTGACGATGCCCTCTGGGCGAGTTCCATCCTCTCTTCGAGGTCATTGTCAATCACGCTTCCGTCCCAATCAGGCATCATTGCATAATGTACCGACTCCTCCCCGTCCGGAACGAGGTCGAGATAGAGCCTGTCCATGAAGAACGGTGCAATAGGTGCGGAGAGTACCGCAATGTTCCTGAGTACCTCGTACAATGTCTGGTATGCGGCGAGTTTGTCCCTGTCGGAGTCGCTGCCCCAGAAACGCTTCCTGTTCAGGCGGACATACCAGTTGCTGACGTGGTCGCAGACAAAATCCTGGATCAGCCTGCCCGCAAGTGTGACGTCATAGTCCTCGTATGCAGCCCTGACATCCTTTATGAGGGTGTTCATGAGTGAGATGATCCACCTGTCGATTTCCGGGCGCTCGCTGTACGGAACTGCCGGAGCCTTCGGGTCGAAGTTGTCGAGGTTGGCGTAGAGGGCGAAGAATGAATACGTATTGTAGAGGGTTCCGAAGAATTTCCTCCTGACCTCGTCCACTCCCGCCTCGTCGTAGCGGAGATTGTCCCAAGGCTGGGAGTTGGTAAGCATATACCATCTCACGGCGTCTGCACCGTATTTGTCGATCTGGGAGAACGGATCCACGGCATTGCCGAGGCGCTTGCTCATCTTGTCCCCGTTTTTGTCGAGAACGAGACCGTTGGAGATGACGCGTCTGAATGCCGGGGTGTCGCTGATCATCGTGTGGATGGCGTGGAGGGTGTAGAACCAGCCCCTGGTCTGGTCAACGCCTTCGGCAATGAAGTCGGCCGTGCAGCCGAACCTGTCCGAACCGAGGTTGCGGAGACCCTCCTGGGCGTATGGCATTGCACCCGAGTCGAACCACACGTCGATGAGATCGCTCTCGCGGACCATCTTGCGGCCCGAGTCGGAGACGAGGAATATGTTGTCCACGTAAGGTCTGTGGAGGTCAATGAGGTCATAGTTCTCCCTGCTCATATCCTCAGGATTGAATCCCTTGTCCTTCAATGGATTGCTTGCCATTATCCCGGCAGCCACGGCCTTCTCGATTTCGGCATAGAGCTCCTTGACCGAGCCTATGCATTTCTCCTCCTTACCGTCCTCCGTGCGCCAGATCGGGAGCGGCGTGCCCCAGAAGCGGCTTCTTGAGAGGTTCCAGTCCTGGATGTTCTCCAGCCATTTTCCGAAACGGCCTGTTCCGGTGGCCTCAGGCTTCCAGGTGATTGACTCATTGAGCTTCATCATCTCCTCGCGTACTGCGGAGGCCTTGATGAACCAGCTGTCAAGAGGGTAGTAGAGTACCGGCTTGTCCGTTCTCCAGCAATGCGGATAGTTGTGGACGTGCTTCTCGATGCGGAAGGCCTTGCCCTGCTGCTTGAGCATTACGCAGAGGTCAATGTCGAGGGTAGGGTCGTCCGGAGTAAGAGCCGGGTCGTATGCGTTCTTTACGAAGCGTCCGGCGTATTCGCCGTAAAGCTCCTCATTGACAAAATTCTTCCTGTATTCGGCATCCATTTCCCCGAGTGTGAAGAAACGGCCCTGCTTGTCCACCTGGGCCGAGAGGTTGCCGTCAGCGTCCTTCACCCAGATGCCCGGCACTCCCGCAGCCTTGGCCACGCGGGCGTCGTCCGCACCGAATGTAGGGGCGATGTGCACGATTCCGGTACCGTCCTCGGTGGTCACATAGTCTCCGAGGATGACCTTGAAAGCGCCGTCTGTCTCAGGCTTGAACCAAGGGATGAGCTGGTGGTATGAGATGCCTGCGAGCTCGCTGCCCTTGAATTCACCCTCAAGTACCCTGAACGGGGTCTTGCCGTTGAACCAGACCGGAAGAAGAGCCTTCGCCACAATGTAGATGGCTTCCTCTCCGCTGTATGGATTTGCGGATGCAACCCTTACATAGTCAATGTTGGGGCCGACGCAAAGCGCTGTGTTTGAAGGCAATGTCCAAGGAGTTGTGGTCCAGGCGATGAAGAATACAGGCAGGGTTTCGCAGCCGAAGAGCTTCTGGGACTTCTCGTCCTTGATTACCTCGAACTGTGCTGCGGCTGTGGTATCCTTGACGTCCCTGTAGCATCCCGGCTGGTTGAGCTCGTGGGAGCTGAGTCCGGTTCCTGCGGCAGGGGAGTATGGCTGGATCGTGAAGCCCTTGTAGAGGAGACCCTTGTCGTAAATCTTCTTCAGAAGATACCAGAGGGTCTCGATATATCTGTTGTCATAGGTGATGTACGGATCGTTCATATCCACCCAGTAGCCGATGCGTTCCGTGAGCGACACCCACTCCTTTGTATATTTCATCACCTCGGTGCGGCAGGCCCTGTTGTATTCCTCCACACTGATCTTGTGTCCGATGTCTTCCTTCGTGATTCCGAGCTTCTTCTCCACGCCCAGCTCGACAGGCAGTCCATGGGTGTCCCAGCCTGCGCGGCGGTTCACCTTGTAGCCGGTCTGAGTCTTGTATCTGCAGATGGCGTCCTTGATAGAGCGGGCCATTACGTGATGGATTCCCGGCATACCGTTGGCGGATGGCGGACCCTCGAAGAAAATGAATTCCGGCGCACCTTCCCTCACCTCGAGGGATTTCTCGAAAGCGCGGTTCTTCTTCCATCTTTCGAGCACCTCATTTCCGGTGCCGACCAGATCAAGACCCTTGTACTCTTTGAATGTCATATTTTTTGTCTAATTTTGCGTTTCGGAACACAGTTCCGGGTATAGTAGTCTGCAAAGATAGTGAAATATTGGATTTTTAGCAAAACGTGAGCATTCTGGATATCATATTGGCCCTCATGCTGGCCGCCTCCCTGCTGCA
>JALFFZ010000077.1 GCA_022777585.1 Bacteroidales bacterium
GAGACCGCGCTGTACCTGCACGGAACTCAGGATGTTGGACAATGAAGGGATATTGACCCAGAACACCTCCTGGGACTCCGCATCATTGAGGGTGATGCCGTTCAGGGTGACATTGATCTGGGAACCTTTCGAGCCCCTGACCGTCATCTTGGAGTAGCCGATTCCCGTACCTCCCTCATTTACAGCTACTGCAGAAGGTGTCAGATTGAGCTGCATGGGAAGGGAATTGATAGGGTTGGAAGACCTGAGCTGCTCCTTTCCGACCATTGTATAGGTCACAGGAGTCGATTTGCCTGCCCTGGAGGCGGAAACTATCACGCTGTCAAGCTTTTCCACTTTATCGTGGCTGTCTGCCACCCCATCATTCCCGGTGGCTGGATTTGCGGCGAATGCCGGTGCCGCCGTAATAGCGGCCATTAAGGTAAAAAATAAACCTCGCATAATTTTGAGTTTATGCAAGGGGCGCGCACAGCGGCGCATGAGATCAGCGTTCCCTACGTCGGTATTGACCGAATCAGGTTAATGGGTATAATCTCAACTTCGGATCGGCCTCAATGCCATCCTCAGTACCCCAAGCTTGGTTAATAATATATTCTGTACCCGCAGGTGCGGGACTATTTTTCCACTATCTTTACTTCGTAAAGACGGCACCAGTTCTTACCCGTAAGATAGATCCTGCCATCCTCCGGATTGTGCGCAATGCCGTTCAGCACATCCGTATCATCGAAGTGTAACTGTCTGGGCAACAATCCGGTACAGTCAATGATGCCCTCCACGTTACCGCTTGACGGATTGATGATGAGAATCATATCCGACATATATACATTGGCCCATATTCGCCCGTCGATGTACTCAAGTTCATTGAGAAACTTCACAGGCCTTCCCTCCATCCTGACATTGAGCTTTCTCTGCACCTTGAAGGCATCGTCCATGAAATAGAGACAGGATGAACCGTCGCTGGCAATCAGGGACTTTCCGTCTGTCGTAAGTCCCCATCCCTCACGGGGATAGGAATAGGAAGCCTTGTACTGGAGGGTGGCCGCATCATACACGAATGCGACATTGTTCTCCCAGGTAAGCATATAAATGTTCCCGTCTTTCTCCACAGAACCCTCCAGAAAGTACTTCTTGTCGAAATTCAGCCTTGAAAGCGCCTTGCCCGTCTTTACATCAACCTTTCTGAATGTGGATTTCCCGTTCAGGCCCGTACTCTCGTACATATTTCCGTCATAAAAGAAGAGGCCCTGGGTATAGGAAGTCCTGTCATGCGGAAAAGTATTGACTATCTGCAATTTATAGTGCTTGACACCCGCATCCGCACAGGAGAGGTTGAACATAAGCGGCAATAAAGCCAGAAGTTTGGCAAGTCGTTTCAATATCATTGTCTCGAATCATTTTATTCCTGCGGCTTCCTCTTCGCGCGGTTTGCGATGGCAGCCTTCACGAATGCCACGAAAATCGGCTGAGGGGCCTCAGGGGTACTCTTGAGCTCAGGATGGAACTGGACCCCGATGAAGAAAGGATGCGAAGGAATCTCCACAATCTCCACCAGACCGGTCTCAGGATTGCGTCCTGAAGCCTTCATTCCGGCAGCCTCCATCCTTTCGAGGTAATCCCCGTTGAACTCGTATCTATGTCTGTGTCTTTCACTTATAATCTCCGACCCGTAAATCCTGTAGGCCAGGGAATCCTTGTCAAGACGGCAGGAATATGCGCCAAGACGCATTGTACCGCCCTTGATGGTAGTGCTCTTCTGGTCCTCCATAAGATCAATGACAGGATATGGGGTGCCAGGATCAAGCTCGGTGGAAGCGGCACCTTCCAGACCCAGGACATTGCGAGCGAACTCCACCACGCACATCTGCATTCCAAGGCAGATTCCGAAGAACGGGATATCGTGCTCACGGACATACCTGATAGCGGCAATCTTGCCCTCAAGTCCCCTCTCACCGAAGCCAGGGGCCACCAGGACGGCATCCATACCGGAGAGTTTCCCGGCTACATTGGAAGCGTCAATGTGCTCGCTCTGGATGGTATGCACCTTCACCTCGCATTCATTGGCCGCACCGGCGTGCACAAAAGACTCCAGAATAGACTTGTATGCATCCTGCAGCTCCACATATTTGCCGACAAGGGCAATGTCAACGTGGCGTTTCGGGTTGTAGAGCCTGTCCAGGAATGAATTCAGCTTCGTGAAATCCGGCTCAGGCAGGTGATTCAGGCCGAAATGGCTGAGAATCATCTCGTCCAGGCCCTCGTGCTCCATATTGAGCGGCACCTGGTAGATGGAAGGAGCGTCTATTGACTGGATTACGTGACCGGGCTTTACATTGCAGAAAAGCGCGACCTTCCTCCTGATTTCCGGAGTCAGCTCCTTCTCCGTGCGGCAGACAATGACATCAGGGTGAACACCGGCTTGCTGGAGCATCTGGACCGAATGCTGGGTAGGCTTGGTCTTGAGCTCCTTGGCCGCTCTCAGATATGGCACGAGAGTCAGGTGTATGCTGGCCAGATCCTCCTCCGGCATTTCCCACTGGAGCTGCCTTATGGCCTCAAGGAATGGCTGGGACTCCATGTCGCCGACGGTACCGCCGACTTCGGTGATGAGGATGTCGAACTGGCCGGTCTTGCCGAGACGCAGCATCCTTCTCTTGATTTCATCAGTGATGTGGGGACTGATCTGGACCGTCTTTCCCAGATATGCGCCCTCGCGCTCCCTGGTTAGGACGGTATGGTAAACCTTTCCGGTGGTGACATTGT
>JALFFZ010000101.1 GCA_022777585.1 Bacteroidales bacterium
AACGTACTTGAGGTCCAGCTTCAGCTGCTGCATATCAAGAACGAGATCAACACCAAGGTCAAGTCCGAGATCGACCAGCAGCAGAGGGAGTACTACCTCAACAACCAGCTCCGCACCATCCAGGAAGAGCTCGGAATGGATGAGGACGAGGACATTGAGAAACTCAAGGCAGAAGCCGACAAGAAGGACTGGAACAAGGAGATAAGGGAAATCTTCAACAAGGAACTTGCAAAGCTCGAGAAATACAATCCTTCGTCACCCGACTACAGCATACAGTACAATTATATAAAGTTCATGCTCGAACTCCCCTGGAATCATATTTCCAAGGACAATCTCGACCTCAGGCACGCCGCCAAGGTCCTGGACGCCGACCATTTCGGACTGGAGAAGGTAAAGGAAAGGATTATCGAATACCTCGCCGTGCTCAAGCTCAGGGGAGATATGAAATCCCCTATTCTCTGCCTCTACGGGCCTCCTGGCGTGGGCAAGACAAGCCTCGGAAAGTCCATTGCAAGAGCAGTCGGCAGGAAATACATCAGAATTTCCCTCGGTGGAATGCACGACGAGGCCGAGATCAGGGGTCATAGGAAAACCTACGTGGGAGCCCTTCCGGGCAGAGTCATCAACGGAATCGCAAGGGCCGGCACATCCAACCCGGTAATGGTGCTCGATGAGATAGACAAACTCGGCAGCGATTTCAAGGGGGACCCTTCGTCCGCTCTTCTCGAAGTGCTGGATCCTGAGCAGAACGGAACCTTCCACGACAATTATCTCGACATTGACTACGATCTCTCGCACGTGCTTTTCATTACCACGGCAAATGATATCTCCACCATTCAGCCAGCCCTTCTGGACAGGATGGAACTCATCAACGTCTCAGGTTATCTGGCAGAGGAGAAGATGGAAATAGCCAAGAAATTCCTCCTCCCGAAAGAGCTGAAAGAGCACGGAATCGACAGCCACAAGCTGAAGATCGACAAGGCGGCGATGTCGGAAATCATTGAGAAATACACCCGTGAATCCGGCGTCCGCGGTCTCGAGAAGCAGATTGCCAAAATCGCCAGGGTGACCGCAAAGAAGATTGCGATGGAAGAGGAGGTGCCGGCTACCATAAAGAAGGAGCATCTCAGGGAATACCTCGGTCTCCCTACCTCATTCCACGACAAGCAGGAGGGCAATGAGGGAGTGGGAGTCGTCACAGGACTCGCCTGGACCCAGATGGGTGGAGAAATTCTCTTCGTGGAGAGTTCCGTAAGCGAAGGAAAGGGCCAGCTCTCGATGACCGGAAATCTCGGCAACGTGATGAAGGAATCGACCACCATCGCATTCCAGTATATCAAGGCTCATCCCGACATGGCGGGACTGTCCTCCGAAGAATTCGACAAGAAGGACATCCACGTCCACGTGCCGGAAGGAGCAGTACCTAAAGACGGCCCGTCAGCGGGCATAACCATCGTGTCCTCAATGCTTTCCGCACTGAGGAAGCAGCCTCTCCGCAAGGGAGTCGCAATGACTGGGGAAATGACATTGAGGGGGAAGGTGCTGCCTGTAGGAGGCATCAAGGAGAAGATTCTCGCAGCCAAGAGGGCCGGAGTAAAGACCATCATCATCTCCGAGGAGAACCGCAAGGATATCGAGGACATCAACGAGGTATATATCAAAGGCCTGACTTTCGTGTATGTCAATACCATTGACGATGTGGTCAAGGCCGTGTTCGACTAAAATCACAAATGATGGACGTCAGGATTGAAGCCTCATGGAAAGAGGCGCTCAAGGACGAGTTCGGGAAGTCATATTTCATTTCGCTCGCACAGCAGCTCCACAGGGAGAAGGCTGAGGGCAGGCTGATTTTTCCTCCGGGCAATGAGATTTTCAAGGCTTTCGAGCTGACTCCGGTGGACAAGGTGAAAGTGGTGATTCTCGGACAGGACCCTTACCACGGACCCGGCCAGGCGATGGGGCTTTCATTTTCCGTCCCTGCCGATGTTCCTGCACCACCGTCCCTGAAGAATATCTTCAGAGAGATTGAGACCGACCTTGGAATCAGGATGAGCGGCTGCCCGGACCTGAGGAAATGGGCGGAGCAGGGAGTTCTTCTGCTCAATGCTGTCCTCACCGTGAGATGCGGGGAGCCCGCATCCCACAGCCGCATCGGCTGGCAGGAGTTCACTGACGCCGTAATACGTTATCTTTCAGATAATCGCGAAGGGATTGTTTTCCTTCTATGGGGCAATTACGCAAGATCCAAGAAAGATTTGATCGACACTTCCCGACACACCGTCCTCGAGGCGGCTCACCCTTCCCCGCTGGCGCGCGGGGCTTTCTTCGGATGCAGGCATTTCTCCAGGACAAATGAAATACTTACAGCCGAAGGCAAAACACCCATAGACTGGCAACTCTAAATTATCTTATATGAGCAAGGCATTGTTCCCGGGGTCCTTCGACCCGTTTACCGCAGGGCATCTCAACATTCTCAAGAGGGCCCTCACGATGTTTGACGAAGTAGTGGTAGCAGTCGGCATCAACCAGGACAAGCGCGGATTCTTCGACATGGACCAGAGGCTCGACATTATCGGCCAGGCTGTCAGAGGCATCGAGGGAGTGAGCATCATAAAATATGACAATCTTACCGTGGACAAATGCCGGGAACTGGGGATCAGGCATATTGTGCGCGGTGTCAGGAATATGATTGATTTCGAGACGGAACGCTCCATAGCCGATGCCAACAGGAGGCTTGCCCCTGATGTGGAAACCATCATCATCCCGACAGCACAGGAGTTTGCCCATATCTCGTCATCGGCCGTACGCGACATTCTCCGCCATCACGGGGACACTTCCCTCTTCCTCAGCGAAGGAGTGATTCTGCCCGAGGTGAAATAATCCCTGACAATAATGAAACGCATTGAGTCATTGGCAGTTACCATACTGACAACATTGTTGGCAATGTTGTCCGGGATGGATTGCTCCGCTGCCGTCGGCATTGTCCCGGAAGGAGTCGTGTCGGCTGCCCCGGATTCTGCCGCATTGAAGGCTCTCTCATCGAAGCTCGAAACTTATGTAAAGGCCATAGAGACCCTTTCGTTCAGCGAACAGGCCGCGGAATGCGACTTCCTGATTTCAAGCTGCAATGAGCAGGCGACACGGCAGTTCGTGGCAACGTGGCTTTACCGCCATTATTATGCTTCCAAGATAATGGGAGTGGAGGCAGTCGCAGTCCACATTGTGGATGAATGGTTCACGAGCGGGAAGGCCAGGCCGGAGAGCGATATTGAGCTGATGAATGCCAGAATCTTCGCTGATTTCAACAGGGCCTCGCTCGTGGGGATGCAGGCTCCGGGGCTCACATTGAAGAACAGGGCCGGAGAGAATGTCGAACTGTTCGGGGGCAATGATTCAGTACAGAAGAAAAGGGAGGCAAGGTACAGCGTACTGTATTTCTATGATACAGGCTGCGCGAACTGCCTGATCCAGTCCATCATGCTTCGCAATACCCTTAAGGATATCAAATTGAATCTCAGGCTGATAGCCGTTTACACCGGCTGCGACTCCCTGGCCTGGGACAGATATGTCGGCGAGAAGTTGAGCCCGATGCCGGAGAACGTGGAGACGATGCATCTCTGGGACCCGGAGATGGATTCGGATTTCCAGAGGAAATACGGCATCCTTCAGACTCCGGGAATGTTCCTCATTGACAGGGACGGAATCATCGTCGGAAGGAAACTTGATGCAGGGACATTGGCAATGATGGCGAATGACCTGGCAGAGGAGGAGAATTACAGTTACGGGAATCCGGAGTCGGAAGCTCTTTTTGACAAGCTGTTCTCCACCTTCGAGGGAGAACCGGGCCTGAAGGAGATCAATTCTGTCACTGACCTTCTCGCTTCAAGAACGGCAGGGTCCACAGCATTCAGGACCACAATGGGAGACCTTCTTTATTACTACTCGGAGCAGCTTACGGGAAAATACAAGGAAGGCAGCGCCTATCTCATTGATAACTACATACTTCCTAATAAAGAAATATGGAGCTCGGAGCACGATTCCCTCTGCGTCCTGTCGTATGCGGACTCATATCTGTCCATCATCTCGAAGGCAAAGCCGGGTTCGGAGATTCCGGACATCAGGGTCACCGGGGTTATGGCAAGGAAGCAGATTCCCGGCAAGTATCTTGAAAGCGGCGACGGGCCCGAGGCCAGGTTCAGGACTTACAGGCTCGACAGGCTGAAACCAGGCACCTTCGTTTACATATTCAACAGCATGTGTTCCGGCTGTCTGCTCGATCTCGAGGCTATAAACAGCACAATGAAAGAGGAGCCCTGGCTGAGGGTTCTGCTTGTAGATACCCTGGGCCTTGACCCGGAAGCGGACAGTGAGGCGGAAAGGCTGTTTGAGGCTTTCGACCTGTCGCTTTTCCCTTACATCCTGAAGACGGGCAGGAAGGGCAAGGTTGCTGAAAGATATCTGGAGGCCGCGGATGTAAGAAGGCCGTAACTGCAGGCTTACTGCAGTGTCAATCGGGCACATCCCACCTTGCGGCTGTCCGTGCCTATCATTATGTCGAAATCCCCCGGCTCCACAACAAATCTTGCGGACAGCGGCTCAGACGAGCCGGAAAGATTGTACTGGTCCACTGAATGCCAGCCGAGCATGTCAGGGGTGATGTCGAATTCAATCTCAGCACTTTCGCCAGCCTTGAGGAACACCCGCCTGAAGCCTTTGAGCTCCTTGACCGGACGGGTTTCCGACGATACGACATCACGGATATAGAGCTGTGCAACCTCATATCCGTCATATTCGCCCGTATTGCTGACCGTAACCTTGGCCTTGACCGCTCCATTTACTGCCATCACCGTATCGGACAGCGCAACAGGAGAATACTCGAAGGTGGTATAGCTCAGGCCGTAACCGAAAGGATAGAGAGGCTCGTTAGGGCAATCAATCCAGTTGCTGGCATATCTGCAATAATCCTTGCTGTATGCATCCCTGCCGGTATTCTTCATATTGTAATAAACAGGAATCTGGCCGACGCTGAAAGGGAATGACATAGTAAGTTTTCCAGAAGGATTCACATCTCCGAAAAGGACGTCTGTGATGGCATCAGCCGCTTCAGAACCGCCGAACCAGGTCTGCAGGATGGAGGTCATTGCCTCATTTTCCCAGGCAAGCGTCATCGGACGGCCGGAGAAGAGCACCAGGACAACCGGCTTTCCGGTCCCGGTCAAAGCTTTCAGCAGTTTCTTCTGGCATTCAGGAAGGCTTATGTCGGTACGGGAACCGGATTCTCCGCTCATATTGGCGGCTTCTCCCATTGCGGCAATAACCACGTCCGAATTCCTTGCGGCGGACACGGCCTCACTGATCATTTCATCCAGAGGACGCCTGTCCCATCGGGAGGCATTCCCGGGCGTTACTATCTTTTCCAATCTCTCATCTTCAAGGATATTGCAGCCCTTCGCATATTTGAGGCTGATTCCATCTATCCTGCGCATCTCGTCCAGAAGTGAAGGATAACTATCCCTGGCGGCGACAGCCCAGCATCCCTGATACTGCACACCTGCATCTGCAAGAGGGCCGACAAGAGCCAGCTTCAGATTTTTGCCGAGCGGAAGCAGCTGCCTGCCGTCAACCTTCCCGTTCTTCAGAAGCACAAAAGTAGAAGCGGCTATTCTGCGGGCTTCAGCACGATTCTCCTCAGTGTATATTCTCTGTTTTCTTGCCGGATCAAGATATTTGTACGGATCGCTGAAAAGGCCGAGTTTCCATTTCGCCTCGAGAATGCGGCGGCAGGCTGCATCTATCTGCTTCATTTTCACCTCCCCTCTTTCAAGTGCCTCTCCAAGGGTCATGCAGCCCGCAGTCACCATATCCATGTCCAGACCTGCATTCAGAGACATCACGGCAGCCTCCTCTTTGGATTCCGCAGCCCTGTGATTGACAAGTTCTCCGACAGCATTGTAGTCGGAAACCACAAAGCCGTCAAAGCCCCACTGATTCCGCAAAACTTCGGTAAGGAGCCACCTGTTCGCGGTGGAAGGACAGCCGTTCAGATCATTGAAGGATGTCATCACCGAAGCAACGCCCTCTTCGACGGCAGCCTTGTACGGAGGGAAATACTCGTTGTACATACGTGCAGGGCTCATGTCGACCTCGCGATAGTCCCTGCCGGACTCTGATGCGCCATAAAGGGCGAAATGTTTCAGACAGGCCAGCATATCGCTGTCTTCAGAATAGTCACCGTCGCCCTGATAGCCCCGTACCATGGCGCGCGCATAGAGGCTTCCCAGATACGGGTCCTCACCGAAACCTTCGGCGCAACGTCCCCATCTCGGATCACGGGCAATGTCAACCATCGGATTGAAAGTCCAGTTAATGCCGTCCGCCGTAGCCTCAATCGCGGCAATCCTTGCAGCAAGACGCGCATCCTCCGGATTCCACGAGCAGGCAAGGCCCAATGGAATAGGGAATACTGTCTCGTGTCCGTGTATCACATCCAGCCCGACAAGAAGCGGAATCCCCAGACGGGACTCCTCCACGGCAGTTTTCTGATATAAAAGGACATTCTCATACCCATAAGTATTCAGGATAGCACCGACTCTCCCGGCCCTGATGTCTTCCAGGACATTCTCACATTTCTGATTGCCTGTTACCACTGAAGTGTTCGGAACAGAAGGAAGATTCATCTGCCCCAATTTCTCCTCAAGAGTCATGCGGGACATCAGATCATCAATGAAGGAATCCATTTCCTTCTCAGATGTTCCTTTATGGGAGCAGGAACACATAAGCAATGCGGCAAAGGCCAGAGATGCCGCCCACATTTGAGAATGTCTCTTTTTCATCATTTTCCTGTATTCAGTTGTTTTATTATTTCTATCTCTTCTGCTTTGTAAGGAGTGCCGCCGGGATAAGGCTCTTCCAGGACAAATGTACTCAGAATATCTGTCATATACAACCCTGACATCCTGCTCATTGTATATGAAGAGTGGTCCCTATTTTATAGGTTTTACAACATGACAGATCATCACAAGTTTCATCTGCCGTTTCAAATTCTATGGTGCAGTGGGATGTTCAGCGAAGCATCTTTTCAGCTGCTTCTTGATGTCCGGATTACTTGATCCGGATAACTCTATCATCAATATCAAATTCGCAGCTGAGATTCTCTCCCATGAGAAGGACATCCATGATGCAGTCAATCTCCTCCGCCTTCATGTCCGGAGTCAGGACGACATTGACCTCATTGCCATCCGATATCTCAACCTCTCCTTCCACAAGCGATACAGACCATTCCCGGGCATCCGTATAGGAGGAAACATTGAATTCCGTGCCTTTGACCTTCACATCATAACGGTCTGTGTGCACGACAAATGGCTTTTCAGCATTTCCTGCTCTCTTCAGGGTCCAGACCGGCGCCCCAGGTTGCCTCGTCATTGAGCCGGCGCAATGTCTCCAGCTCCTTCATATTGGCCGGATCCTCGTGAGCCCACTGCATGACCTCCTTTATCTGAGCATCGGTCGCCTGACCACTTATATAGCTGAACAACAATTCCTTATCCATAAAACTACTTTATATCCTTATAGTATTTCCTCAGGATTTTGAGGATAGGCTTCTCAATGGATTTCTCCCAGAGAGAGTAACCGTTGTCATTCGGATGAACTCCATCGGCTGTCGAGGATTCTCCATTGTGCAGGGCTGCATCAGGTTTGATGTAATAAACGTCCTTGTACTCTCTGCATATTTCCGTCATGAGGCTGTCCGACAGGCTGCGGCGTCCTCCGAATTCTTTCTGGGCCGAAGTGTCGAAATTCTCCTTCTCCCAGTAAATTGTACGCTGTACTATGATCGGCTTGCCCGGATGCGCCTTCACCATCCTGTCAATGAAGGGACGGAGACGCTCTTTAATCATGGGAATGTCCGGATTGGAGAATGGATCGAACACATAGGCATCCGCATCGACTTCCTCGAGGACATCGGCGAAATAAGGCTGCATCTTGCAATTGCCGCTGAAACCGAGTGTAATGGGCTGCAGACCTGTACGGCGCATGAACTGCACTGGGTATGACATGCCGGAACGGGCCGTGCTGATACCGTGCGTGAAACTGCTGCCGTGGAAGACTATCTTATGCCTGAAAGGAGATTCCATCGGGTCAATGTGGGAGGCCCTGGAAACACAAACCTTGCAGGATTTGATATCAGTGTAGAGCGGGAGATAGAGCAGACACTCTTTCTCGCCTTCCGCCATGCATTTCACAAGGGTACGGACAGTCTCCTTGTTTTTATGGTCGCGCGGGAAGTCACACATCCCGGCCCAGAGCCATTTCCCATCCTTCCTGATGTAGAGGTCAAAGCCCCTGTAAGAGCGATAGGAATCCGCGCTTGCCTCGTCGAAGTCCATCTTTACGCCCACGGCATCCGCATCGGTCGTAAAAAGGACGGCAAGACCCGCAGCGCAACGGCATTGCATGTTTTCTCCCCTGGTAAAGCCCTTGAAACGGCAGGTGTCAATCCTGTGGTAAGGATTCGGGGTATCGTAGAACGCCTTGCCTACGAGATTTAGTTCCGAAGCCTCAACTTCGAGATTCCACGCCGGATTCTGCGCATAAAGCGGAAGTGTCATCAGCATAATGACGACTATTGGCAACAATTTCTTCATTTCTAAATTACCTATGAATGATAAAACCTAGTAACACAAACAGTATCAATACCCTAAGGTAGTCTTTCAATGCAATCTTCAGGACCTTCAGCACCTTGGTGATATGGTATTCGATGTTCTTCTCCGAGAGCCCCATCGACTCTGCTATCTCACAATTCCTCTTCCCATAGACCCGGCTCCTGATGAAAATGCTTCTTGTCCTTTCCGTCTGCTCGCTCAGGACCCTGGTGACAATCTTGCGTATTTCTCCGGAAGCTACCGAATCATACTCATACCTGTCGAGGGATGATATTTTGAAATCCAGGTCCTGAATTTTCCACAATGACACCTCAGCAAGAGCCTTCTGCTTGATTCTCTGGTGTTTCAGATAGTCAAGACAGAGATTCTTCACAATCACAAACAGCCAGTTGTGAAGATCCGCTTCAGGGTTTTCCTTCAAATGAATCCACAGTTTGACCATGGAATCCGCAGCAATATCCTGCGCTACCATTTCATCATTGACATATGACCTGGCAAAAGCAACGATCCTTCCATAATATTGTCTGTAATACTCGTCAAATTTCATGGTGGAAGTACTCCTCAAATCAAATCGTCAAACTCATGTGGAATCATAACATCGCGACAAAGATAGTACAAGTTTAATCCACTCCAAATAACAGCACAAATAATTTTGCATAATCAAATATATTGCCTACCTTTGTATCGTCAAACGATATATAGATATACGATATATGAACACTTCAACATCAGCATTGACTGAATCCATATTCTACATCCTTCTGGCTCTGCAGGAGCCGATGCACGGCTACGGCATCATGCAGAAAACCTCCGCAATGAGCAGGGGCAGGCTGATTCTCTCTGCCGGGACCCTGTACGGAGCCATCTCCAACCTGCTCGAGAAAGGTTGGATAGAGCCGGGTGGTGAAAGCTCGGACACGGACGGAAGGAGAAAGATGTACAGGATAACAGATGCCGGTCAGGAAGCACTGAAGGCGGAACTCGCACGCCTTGAGGAACTTGTGTCCAATGGAAGAGAATTCATAAATAAATAATGCAATGAAAACGAACAAGACTATTCTCAGGTGGTTCGCCGACTTCGACAAGGAAGAAGAATGGCTGAACCATATGTCCGGAAACGGCTGGTGTCTGTGGCACACCAACGGCTACATCTACAGATTCAAGAAATCGGAGCCCGGAGAGTTTATCTTTCAGATCGATTTCGACGAGGACTGGGTGAATGACGGCACGGAGGACTATGTGAATTTCAGATCTTCCTGCGGGGACATTTTCGTACACGAAATGGACAGCAGAATATATTGGAAGAGAAGAGTCTCGGACGGACCGTTCGAACACGGCGGAAACGGGGTAGCGAAGCTGAAAATAGCCAATAAGGCATTCAGCCTCTGGTTCAATAAATTGACATCACTGCTGTACGGAGGAGCAATCGGAGTTGTACTGCTGCTGATATTCAGGCTTTTGCCAGAATGTGGGTTCACGAAGCTGATGGTCGGCATCTGCAGGGATGTTCCCGTGGCGTTCGCCATCGTGATAGTGCTGTTCGTTTTCCCGATAGTAATGAAGCTGCACAGGAAAATTGACGTCCTGATCAGGAAAATGACCGAATAGCGGGATAGTAGGCCGGATACTGTTATCAGCGGGGGTCAGGGCAAAGAATGAGGTGCAGATTTGGCAGATAGAGAAAATAGTTCTATCTTTGCCGGGATGAATTGAGGTATGGTGTAATGGTAGCACTACAGATTTTGGTTCTGTCTGTCCAGGTTCGAATCCTGGTATCTCAACGAATAAGGGAGTGGCTTGTGCCACTCCCTTATTCGTTGAGATACCTATCGTCGTACCCCCGTGCTTCGCACCACCCCGAGGGGTATTGGGAGAAGCCTTGCTTCTCCGTTCGCTGACGCTCAGGGTTGGAGTGGCGCATGCCACCCTTTATCGTTGAGATACCTATTGTCATACCCCCGTGCTTCGCACCACCCCGAGGGGTATTGGGAGAAGCCTTGCTTCTCTGTTCGCTTACGCTCAGGGTGGGAGTGGCGCAAGCCACCCTTTCGTGTTGAGATGAATGTCGTATCACCCGGTCGCTTCGCGACAGCCCCTTCGCAAATGTGGCGTGATGATATTATTCTGCCAGTTTCAGGCCATTGACCTTGTTCCAGCGGCCGCGGGTGAAATCAGGAATCTTCACAGGCTTGCTGCCGTTCGCAATGGAAGCGGCGGTAAGCTCACCAAGGCAGGACCATTCCGCAGCATCATATACGTCCATGTCGAGAGGCTTGCCGTTACGCAGACACCACACAAGTCTGTAATCCATGATGAAATCCATTCCGCCGTGACCGCCGACCTCGCGGGCCTTTTCCTCAATTTCCTTGGCAATAGGATGTTTGTACTTTGCCATCAGGGAATCACGAACCTCGCGCGGAACGTATGAATGGCTGGAAAGATTGTCATACTCAGCAGCGGCGTCAGCTATCTGGTCAGGCTCGAAGGCAAATGCCGAATTCGGATACTTGTCGGCGAAGCCCTTGGTTCCGACAAGCTGATACATACGGTCATACGGCCTCGGAGTATAGACATTGTGCTGAACGAGAATTGTCTTTCCGTTCCTTGTCTTGACCAATGTCGAAGTCTGGTCACCATTGGCGAAAGTATCCACGCCCATCTTCTCCTTTGCGACCTCAAGTCCTACGACAGACTTCGTATCCATTGACACCAGATACTCGAGCTTGTCGCCACGGTGGATATTGAGGACCTGACAGTCCGGTCCGAAACCGTGAGTGGCATAAACGTCTCCGCTATGCTTCTGGTTGAAGTCAAGTCTCCAATTGTCATGATAATAATCCCAGAAAGGCTCAAGATTGTGGATGTACGCGCCCTCAGCGTGGAGAACCTCCCCGAAGAGACCCTGCTGTGCCATATTCAGGCAGGTGAGTTCAAAGAAGTCATACACACAGTTCTCAAGCATCATGCAATGCTTCCTGGTACGCTCTGATGTGTCAACCAGCCTCCAGCATTCCGCAACGGACATTGCCGCAGGCACCTCTACTGCGACGTGCTTTCCGCATTCCATCGCATAAACTGCCATATCCACGTGAGTCTGCCAGTTCGTACAGATGTACACGAGGTCAATGTCGTCCCTCTCGCAGAGCTGCTTCCAGCCATCCTCTCCAGAGTACTCGGCAGCGGCAGGTTTGCCCCTCCCGGCAAGAATCTCCTGAGACTTGGCGACTCTGTCAGCCTCCAGGTCACAGAGAGCCACGACCTTGGCACCGTCAATATAAGTAAAACGCCTGACAGCATCCGGTCCCCTCATTCCCAGACCTATGAAGCCGGTGCGCACAGTGTCAATAGGATCTGCCGCAAACAGAAGCATATCCTCCTGCCCATTGGCCGGAGCCGGCTCGTCAAACACGATTACGCCATCCTTGATCCGGTATCCGTCACCAGATGAACAGCAGGCGGACAAGAGCACCGCACAGGCAAAAAACAAAAATGATTTACGAAACATAATATCCTCCGTTATTAATTAGTTATTCAATTTTCTTTCTTAAAGTAAGCGAACCCGACGGATATTCACGGGCAGATTCCTCACCAGGGAGAGTAACTGTGGCAACCGCCCCTTCAGGAATCGTGAAGTCCCATATCCATTCATCTCCTTCATAACGCCAATGACTCTCGATCACACCTGCAGCCGAACGATATACGGCATCGAGATGTCCGAGCCTGCGATCCGGAACCGGCTTCATTATGATACGCCTGAAGCCTGCCTCATTGATGTCGGTGCAGATTCCGGCAGCATATTCCCACAGCCATTGGCATACGCATCCGTATGCATAATGATTGAAACTGTTCATGCCTCTCGGACCCATTCCCTTGTCGATGGTATAGCTGTTCCAACGCTCCCAGATAGTAGTCGCTCCATTGTCAACTGAATAGAGCCAGCTCGGATTCCTGCGCTGGAAGAGCAAGTCGTATGCAATGTCATTCATGCCATTGTCTGACAATGTCGGAAGCAATATGGAAGTGCCGAGGAAGCCGGTCTGGAGACATCCGTCGTGCTCCTCGAAATTCCTGCGCAGCCTGGAAATGACAGCTTCTTTCGCCGACCCTTCCACCACTCCGTTCTTCAGTGCGAACAATGCCGGAGTCTGCATAGTATTCAGAATCTCAAGCCTAAACCTGCCTTCAGCATCCATGAATTCAGTCCTGATATAATCGACAGCCTGCTTCCTGACATTCTCGAAATATGCTGCATCCCGTCCTGTAGCCGCAGCCATATCCCTCATCATACCGGCGTCCAGAGCCCAATATGAGGCGCAGAGATAATTCCAGTACTGAACCGCCTCCGGCAGAAGATATCTCCTTCCGTCAGCATCCCGGCCCCATATACCTCCGCCACAGCTCTCAAGCGGCTCATAGCTGAGCCAGTCCGCCCATTGGAAATTGCCATTTTCGGCCTTGAGAGCCTCGTGATCGTATTTTGTCTCGGTAATATGATTGAAGAACTTCTCCATCGACGCCCAGTTCTCCTCGATGATGGAGACGTCCCCGAACTGTTTCCACACTGTCCACGGCACGATGACACCTGCATCGGCCCATCCCAGCCTCATCATTGACGAAGGCTCCGCTCCGTACTGTGCAAGAGGAGCCACTCCCGGATAGCCTCCGAGTTCAGTCTGGGTGTCACGCATATCCCTTGTCCACTTGTGAAAGAACGGCGCAGTATTGGCGAAGAATGTTCCCGTCTCCGTAAACACCTGGGTATCAGCCGTCCATCCAAGCCTCTCATCCCTCTGCGG
>JALFFZ010000103.1 GCA_022777585.1 Bacteroidales bacterium
GGTCATTTCCGCGAGGAGAGCCAGACTCCGGAAGGAGAGGCCAAGAGGGATGACGAGAACTACATGTATGTAGCTGCCTGGGAGTACAAGGGCGAGGGCAATGAGCCTGAACTCCACAAGGAACCTCTTGTATATGAGAACATTCACGTGGCAACCAGAAACTATAAAGACTAATCTGATATGAATTTCAATTTGAAAATATGGCGTCAGAAAAACGCCCACGAGCCAGGAAAGCTGGTTGACTACCGTATTGAGGGTATCGAGGAGGATGCATCATTCCTCGAGATGCTTGACATCCTCAATGAGCAGCTCGTAAGAAAGGGTGAGGATCCGGTTGCCGTGGACAGGGGATGCGAGTCTCTCGGACCTGTTTCTTTCGACCACGATTGCCGCGAGGGTATCTGCGGTGCCTGCTCACTTTATATTGACGGCCGCGCCCATGGACCGGATGACCAGGTTACAACCTGCCAGCTCTTCATGCGTCATTTCAAGAATGAGGCTACCATCACGGTTGAGCCTTGGAAGAGTGCAGCTTTCCCTGTAATCAAGGATCTTGTGGTCGACAGGGGAGCGTTCGACAAGATTCTCCAGGCCGGCGGCTTCATTTCCGTAAGGACAGGATCAGCACAGGATGCCAACAATCTTCTCATTCCTCATGACAAGGCTGAGGAGAGCATGGATGCCGCTGCCTGCGTCGGTTGCGGTGCCTGCGTAGCGACCTGTAAAAACGGCTCTGCAATGCTTTTCGTGGCTGCAAGGGTAAGTTCCCTCGCTCTGCTTCCGCAAGGCCGTCCTGAGGCCGCTAGACGCGCCCGTGCGATGGTTGCGAAGATGGACGAACTCGGTTTCGGTAACTGTACCAATACCAGGGCTTGCGAGATGGAGTGTCCTAAGGGTATTTCTGTTGAGCATATCGCCCGTCTCAACAGGGAATTCCTCGCTGCTAAGTTCAGTGAATAATCTTTTGATTATTAATAAATTAAGGGAACCGGATTCCGGTTCCCTTTTTTTGTTATACGGCTGATTTTACTCTGTCGTTGTGAAATTGCCGGCGGCAGTTGCCTGATATATTCTTGCTCCTCCATTCATCGTGTAGAATGCGCGGAAGTAGTACTTCGTGTTCGGAGTCAGTACTTCAGGTGTTGTAATTCTTCCGGCATATCCATCAAGTGAGTTGCTCAATGCAATATTTGTGTCTTCATACACCTTATCGGTGAAATTTGTGCCGTCTGTGCTTATTTCCAGACCATATTTGATTTCTTCGGCAAAATCTTTCTTTGTTACAAGTGTTACCCATTCCATGTCGCTTAACACTACGGTAATTTCCACTGTTTTGCTTGAAACATTTTCTTTCTTGCTCAATACCGGAAGGTCTTCAGTCTTGAAACTTACAACATCGCTATAGGTAACTTTTCCATTGTTATCCATATAGTTTCTGGCGTAGTAAGTAGTTGAAGGAGAGAGTAATGTCGGGTAACTTACACTGTATCTGGACTGGTCGTCCGTGGTGTTCATGTAATATTTTCCTTTATATACAGGATATTCGAAACTTTCCGTCTTGCTTATCTGCGCTCCAAATTCATATCCTGCATCATTTTCAGGCCAGGTGATGTCTGCACTGATTCTGCCTCTTGGGCCGATCTGATGAACGTATGGCTGACTTATTCCCACTGTGCTTGTAACAGGGTCCGGCTGCACGGTGAAAGAACTTGCCTGTGACCAGTTAGTCTTTCCGTTCAGTGTGCAATATGCTTTTGTGTAGTAGGTTGCACCTACTGTAAGATTTTTGACTCCTAGTGTTGTTTTCAGACTTGCATCAGGTGTAAATAGCGTTTCAGCAGTGTACTGAGCATCGAAATCGCTTTCTGAACTGATCTGAAGGCCGTATTTAGCTCCTGCAGGATTCTCGCTTACTGATACCGTAATCAGTATTTCTGATACATAACCTTCTATCTTGTCGATAGTTACAACGACGTTATTCTCTCCCTGATGCTCTCCGCCTTCATCTCCACCGCCGGTCGTGGCCTTTGCCGTATGGAATTTCTGAGGGGTCCCATAGTCGTAGGTCTTTCCGTCTTTGCAGACATAAGTCCTTGCGTAATAGTCTGTATCACTGTTCAGATTCTTGATTTCCTCAGTGAATTTTCCCTCACTGTCGGCATTTATTTTGACTTTGGTCCTGTCATTTATAGGGAATGCCTCATTTGCGGAGTACTCAATTCCTATTGCAGTGCCCGCAGGGACATCTTTACCTACCTTCACTGTACCTGATACCGATGCCGAATTTTCAGATGATGTAATTGAAGATATTTTTATTTCTACAGTTTCATCTTTCTGGTCCTCTGTTCCAGAACCATTTGAGTCACAACTGTTTACTGCAAATATTGCAGCTGCCGTCATAAGAAGTGCGGCGATCTTATTGATACTTTTCATATTCATATTTTATTTTTCGCGCTAAATATACTATTTTTTTCAATTTCTACCACAGGAAATTATTGAATGGATACCTTCCTGCGTGTATTTCTGCGACCATCTTGTAGATGTCGTTCCTGAGTTTGTCTATTCCAATTTTCTCTTTCGCTGATATGAATATACAAGGTGTTTTTTCCTCTGCTATCCAGCTTTTTTTGAGTTCTTCCAGTGATCTGTTTTCCTTGCTCTTCGGTTCAAGTGAAAATTCATCATATTCTTCGTACTGATATGCGTCAATTTTATTGAAAATCACATAAATAGGCTTGTTGTCAGCCTTTATGTCCCTGAGAGTCTGCTCCACTACTTCCATCTGTTCCTCGAAACCTGGATGCGAAATATCGACTACATGCACGAGTATGTCAGCTTCACGAACTTCGTCCAATGTGCTCTTGAATGCTTCTATAAGCTGTGTAGGGAGTTTTCTGATGAATCCTACTGTATCGCTTAGAAGAAATGGACAGTTTTCGATCACGACCTTCCTTACCGTAGTATCCAGAGTTGCAAACAGCTTGTTTTCGGCGAATACGTCGCTTTTCGAGAGGAGGTTCATCAATGTACTCTTGCCTACATTTGTGTAACCTACCAGTGAAAGTCTTACCAGCTGACCCCTGTTACCCCTCTGCGTGGCCATCTGACGATCTACTTTCTTGAGTTGCTCTTTAAGCTTGCTGATTTTTTCCTTGACTATTCGGCGGTCAATTTCAATCTGTGTCTCACCCATACCTCCACGCGTTCCTACACCGCCTCTCTGTCTCTCAAGATGGGTCCACATACCAGCAAGACGGGGGAGCATGTAGTTGTATCTTGCAAGTTCAACCTGCATCTTGGCATACGCCGTCTTGGCCCTCTGTGCAAATATCTCCAGAATCAGACTTGTTCTGTCAATGACAATGCTGCATTTTACGATTTTTTCAATATTCCTCTGCTGAGTACCGGAGAGTTCATCATCAAAAATCACATATTTGATTTCGTTAGCCTCGCAGTAATCTGCTATTTCCTGCAGTTTACCGATTCTTATATATGTGGCATTGTCCGGTCTGTCCAGTCTCTGCACAAATCTTTTATCCCTTTCTACACCTGCAGTCTCCGCAAGGAACTGAAGTTCATCAAGATACTCCTCTACTTTTGAGTCAGATTCACCTTCTTTTATTATTCCCACGAATATTGCTTTTTCCTTCTTTGGATCCATATTTTATACCTATTTTTACACAATAAGAGGTAGCCGGATTCCTTTCTTTCGAAAGTGCAGAATCCGAACCACCTCTATAATTATCAGATAGTTACGTTTATCGGAGCTGGAAGATTACAGGGAAGGTGTATGTTACCTTTACTGCGCGGTCTCTCTGCTTTCCAGGTTTCCACTTAGGTGAGCTGGAAACAACCCTGACAGCCTCTTTGTCAAGTGATGAGTCAACTCCACGGAGCACCTTTACATTGGATACTGAACCGTCTGCATTAACAGTGAACTGAAGGGTTACTCGACCTTGTACACCATTTTCCTTTGCTATTTCAGGATAAACAAGCCTTGAGTTCACCCATTTTGAGAACTCGTTGGCATCACCGCCGTTGAATGATGGCTTCTCCTCAACGAGCTGGAAAGGAATAGCTTCCTCTTCAATGGTTTCCTCTTCCGGTGCGCTCTCGATATAGTCCATAATCTCGAATCCCTCGTTGCTGTCCTCAATGTTCTGGAACATACTGTCATCAACTTTGATGTTGTCATCAACGATGTCAATCTGGTCAGAGAGAATCGGAATCTTAGGTGCAGCCTCTGGTGGTGGAGGTGTTTCCTCTGTAATAGGAACCATATCTTCAACTTCCACTACTGTCTGGTCAGCCTCGAGCGTAGCTACCTTCTTTTCCCTGGAAGTATAGCTGAATGCTCCCCAGACGATAAGCAGGGCGATAACCATTCCTATTTCAGTAAACAGGAACCGCTTGTTATCCATGCTTGCCTTTTCAGATTTCTTGATTTCCATATATCAATGTTTTTATTTGTCGATTAGCGAGCCAAAGTTATAAATAATTCTTTTCTTTTCAAATATTTTTCCGCCTTTAATTCTCTTTTTGCTACATTTGTGCAAATTTTATGTACTATGGTTTCTTATTTTTTTGAAGATACCCGTTTTAAATTCAATATCAGGAGGTTTACGAACAGATGGCTCAAGGCTGTCGCCGAGGCAGAGAATCATTGCATAGGGGAGATCAATATTATTTTTTGTTCAGACCCTTATATTCTTGATGTCAACATCAAATCTTTGGACCACCATTATTATACCGACATAATCACTTTTGATTATTGCGAAGGAAATATATTGTCCGGAGACCTATTTATCAGTGTCGATACAGTAAGGGACAACGCTGATTTTTACAAAACTGATTTCGATACCGAGCTTAACCGAGTCATTGTTCACGGTATTCTTCATCTGATCGGATATGATGATCATTGTGACGAAGATATTGCCGAGATGCGTGCCAAGGAGAATTATTACCTGGATCTTAGAAAGAACTTATCATAATGAAGACTTACGACGTTATCGTCATCGGGGGAGGACACGCTGGCTGCGAGGCTGCAATGGCTGCTTCGAATCTGGGCTGCTCCGTTCTTCTCATTACAATGGATTTTACCGGCCTTGCCAGAATGTCCTGCAATCCATCGATCGGAGGAATTGCAAAGGGTCAGATTGTCCGGGAGATTGATGCACTCGGCGGATACACTGGAATTGTGACCGATGCATCTACACTTCAATTTCGCATGCTCAACCGTTCAAAAGGTCCGGCAATGTGGAGTCCTAGGGCACAATGCGATAAAATTAAATTTTCTCTGTACTGGCGTCAAATTCTTGAAACTAATTGTAAATTAGATACTTACATCGATTCTGTCACTTCTCTTCTCTTTGAGAATCAAAAATTTTGCGGCGTCCGCACACTTACCGGGGCAATTTTTAATTCTCAAAAGGTTATTATCACCGCCGGAACCTTCCTTGACGGTAAAATTTTCATTGGAAGGACAGAGTTCGATGGCGGACGAATAGGGGAGTCTCCTTCTTATGGTTTGTCTGCTCAACTTTCTGATAGGGGAGTGACTGTAGACAGAATGAAGACCGGAACACCTCCGCGAATTAAACTTCGTTCAGTTGATCTTTCAAAAGCTGTTATACAGACTGGTGATGTGGATCCTGATAAATTTTCTTATCTGCCATATCTCTCCTCTGTCCAGAATGGAAATTCACAGATGCCCTGCTATATTTTTCATACTAATCCAGAGGTGCATGATATCCTTCGATCCGGCTTTTCAGACTCACCTTTGTTTTCCGGCATGATCCACGGAAAGGGTCCGCGCTACTGTCCGAGCATTGAGGATAAACTCCGCACTTTCACCGATAAGGATTCACATCAGTTATTTCTCGAACCTGAAGGCAGGACTACAGATGAATATTATCTCCAAGGTTTTTCATCTTCACTTCCTCTCGATATTCAACTTAAAGCTTTACGTGCTATTGAAGGTTTTGAGAATGTCGAAATTTACCGGCCTGCCTATGCAGTTGAATATGATTATTTTGATCCTATTCTTTTGAAACCCACTCTTGAATCACGATGCATTGAAGGAGTTTATTTTGCTGGCCAAGTCAATGGTACTACCGGTTATGAGGAGGCAGCTGCCCAGGGACTGATCGCTGGAATCAATGCGGCTCTCTCTGTAAAAGAGAAAGATCCTTTTATTCTCAGACGTGATGAATCTTATATCGGAGTTTTAATTGACGATTTAATCACAAAGGGAGTGGATGAACCTTATAGGATGTTTACTTCACGTGCTGAGTATAGAATTCTCCTTCGTCAGGACAATGCCGATTATCGTCTAACTTCAAGATCACATGAAATAGGCCTCGCGGACGAATTCAGATATTCGTTTACGATGAGAAAGTATGATAAAGTAGGGGAGTTGGTAGATTTGAGTGACAATACTAATATTACCAAGGCTCAGGCTAATCCTTATCTTTCATCCATCGGTGAGGATGAATTGCGCGATTCTAAGAAGATTTCAGAAGTTGTCTCAAGGCCATCGGTCAAACTGGCTTCGATTCTTTCTAATGTTCCACGTGGAACAAAGTTTATGGAATCTCTTTCAGAAGTCTCGGTCAATGTAATACCTTCTTTTGAGTTTCCAATCAAGTATTCAGATACTCTCGAATGTGCTGATGATTCAGTAAGGGCTCTTAAGAATGCTCTCTCAATCCTTTCATTCAACCAGAATCTTCCAATCACCGGGGAAATGATTTCATCTTATTGGAATACCTTACGGATTTCTTTTATAGATGAAGTTGTTTCAGACGCAGAAATACTGATCAAATATCGAGGTTATATCGAAAGGGAGAAAGCTCTTGCGGATAAGATTGTGCATCTCGAATCTTTACGAATTCCGGAATCATTTGACTTTGATTCAGTTTCCGGACTATCTATAGAATGCAGACAAAAACTGAAGAAATATCATCCTGAGACCATTGGACAGGCATCCAGAATTTCTGGTATTTCACCTGCGGATATTTCTATACTTCTTGTTCACTTCGGAAGATAAATAAAGCTGTTCCACGTGGAACAGCTTTATTGTTATAATCTTTTCAAAGCTTCCTTGATGATATACTCAATTCCGGCCTGAGGACTTGACTTAAGAATATCATTGATGATTTTGGTGATATTAGCCTTGGTGAAACCCAGACTGAGAAGTGCAAATGTTGCTTCTTCAATGATTTTAGTATCTGTACCGATATTGATGCTTACGGAATCGACACCACCTCCTTTCACTATCTTGTCTTTCAAATCCAGTATGATTCTCTGGGCAGTCTTGAGACCGATACCTTTCACACTCTTTATTTTGTGAACATCTTCTCCGATGATGGCATTGCGCAGTTCCTCGTCAGAAAGGGAAGAGAGCATCATCCTCGCTGATCCGACTCCTACTCCGTTTACGCTGATAAGAAGTTTGAAGAGTTCTCTTTCATCCTTGGTGGCAAATCCGTAGAGTTGCTCGTCATCCTCTCTCAGATGATGGTAGATGAATAGTTTTCCCTCTGAATCAGACTTCAGCTTGTCGTATGTCTGTAATGAAATTAGAATATTGAATCCGAGTCCTCCGCAATCTATCACAGCATTTGTAGGGGTTATTTCGATAATCTGACCTTTGATATACTCGTACATGGCATTTATTTTTCGCAAAAATATGACTTTTGATTATCAAATGAAAGATTACTTTCGTAAATTTGCCAGATTGACGTTTTTTATAGTTCTTGAAATATGAATGTAAGAAGTATCAGAGAGCAGTTTCCTATTCTCAGTACGAAGGTATATGGGAAGGATCTTGTGTATTTTGACAATGCTGCAACTAGTCAGCGTCCGGCTTCTGTCATTGATAAATGGAACAGGCTCACTTCTGAATTCAATGCCAATATCCATAGGGGAGTGCATAGACTTGCTGAAGTGGCTACAGATGAATATGAGACTACGAGGGATGCTGTAAGGAATTTTATCAATGCAGAAAGCCGAGAGGAAATAGTATTTACTTCCGGGACGACGGCATCCATTAATCTTGTGGCCTTTTCGTTCGGCGAAGCTTTCGTGAAGGAAGGAGATGAAATAATCGTATCCGAGGCAGAACATCATTCCAACATTGTTCCATGGCAGATGTTGTGTATGAGGAAGAATGCGGTACTTAAGGTTCTCCGAATAGACGATAACGGTCATTTCAATCTTGATGAACTGAAATCTCTGATTACGGAACATACCAGGATTGTCGCCGTAACGCAGATTTCAAATGTTCTCGGAATAGTCAATCCAGTCGAGGAAATAGTAAGGATTTGTCACGAGCGCAATGTCCCTGTCCTTATTGACGGTGCCCAGGGAGTAGTCCACGGTGGTATTGACGTAAGGAAGGTGGACTGTGATTTCTATGCTTTTTCAGGACATAAGATGTATGCGGCAACAGGAGTCGGAGTTCTTTACGGGAAGAAGCAATGGCTTGATGCAATGCCTCCTTATATGGGTGGAGGAGAAATGATAGCGAGGGTAAGATTTTCTGGGACTACTTACGCTGATACTCCTGAGAAGTTTGAAGCGGGTACTCAGAATTTTGCATCCGTGCCAACATTGAAGCCGGCGATTGAAATGATGCGGATGATGCAGGATGAGGAACTTCAGGCTGAGTTGGAAAATGTAAAAGAATATCTTTACGGGAAGTTAACAGAAAATGAGAATATTACTCTGTATGGTGTTCCACGTGGAACATTATCAAAGATTCCGCTATTTTCATTTTCGGTGAAGGACGTGCATCACGAGGATTTGGCATTGATCCTTGACAAGATGGGGATTGCATCCAGATCAGGGCAGATGTGCGCTGAACCTGTAATGGATAGATTTGGAGTAACCGGGATGCTGAGAATATCTCTTGCTCCATATAATACTATGGAGGAAGCTGAATACTTTATAAAATCATTGGATAAGGCTATTTCAATGCTTCGATAAAAGGATAATTAAACATGTAATATAAATATGGCATATAACATTACTTTGGAAGAGGCGGAGAAAGATGTAGTCGAGACGTTCTCAATGTATGAGGAATGGCTTGACAAATACGAGTATCTCATCGACCTCGGAAAGAATCTGGAACCTTACCCGGAAGAGAAGAAGACTGATGACAGGCTTATCAAGGGTTGTCAGTCGAGGGTTTGGCTGGATTACAGAATGGAAGAGGGAAGGTTGTATTTCAATGCTGACAGTGATGCCATCATTACCAAGGGAATTATATCACTGCTTATTGGAATATACTCCGGAAGAACGCCGCAGGAGATTGCCGGCTCGGATTTCTCATTTATTGAGAAGATTGGACTGAAGGAAAATCTTTCTCCAACCAGGGCGAATGGACTTGCTTCAATGATTGCCACTATCAAGACTGCGGCTATGGCCAATTGTTGAGATATCCCGAATTCGAACCGTGTGCTTCGTACGATGTGACGGAATTTAAAAATGATCATACAAGATATGGAAGAAAATAAGGAAGTATTGACAGCTGAGGATGCCAGGGAACTGGCACCACTTTATTCCAATGTTATTTTGGCATTGAAACAGGTATACGATCCTGAGATTCCTGTAAATATATATGACCTCGGACTGATTTATGAGCTAGTGATAAACAAGAAGAGGGAAGTGAATATCACGATGACTTTCACCGCGCCGAACTGCCCGATGGCCGATGAGGTGATGAATGACGTGAAAGTATCTGTGGAGGATGTTCCGGGGGTTACGGCCTGCAACATTGAACTGGTATTCGAACCTGCCTGGGATAAGAGCATGCTTTCCGATGAGGCCAAACTAGAACTTGGACTTGATGATTAAGATAAACATTTGATTTTCAAATAGATGTCGGCGAATATCATAAGAGCTTATATTTCCCTGGGCAGTAATTTGGGAGACAGAAATAACAATCTTGATACAGCATTGACCCTGATATCGCATATCCCTGGGGTAAAATTGCGGAATGTGTCAGATTACTTGGAAACAGAACCCTGGGGTTTTACATCGTCTCATAAATTTTTGAACTGCGCCGCATCAATAGACTATAATCCGACAGAAACAAAGAAAGTAGTCTGCAACACTGAACATCGACTCTCTGAAAATGTCGAGGAGGAGGAATCCATCTACCTTCTGAATGCGTTGAAAAACATAGAATGGGTCATGGGCAGGAGGGAAACTCTGAAATTCAATTCAGAGGGGAAACGTCTCTATCATTCCCGCATCATTGATATTGATATACTTTTTTACGGTACGGAAAATATTAGGACAGAAAGACTTACAGTTCCGCATCCTTTAATGAAAGAACGAGATTTCGTGATGATTCCGCTCCGTCAAATCGCGGACAGTAAGATAATATCATCATTTCCGGATATTTTCGGAAAATAATGTTTATTTTTGCATTTCGCGTTGCATATATGCACGCATACAATAGTTGGAATTATAATATTTATAGATAGACATTTATGACACAGGAAGAACTTTTCAAAATCTTGGTGGCACATTGCAAGGAATATGGATTCATATTCCCGTCCAGCGAGATTTACGACGGTCTTGCAGCCGTATATGATTACGGCCAGATGGGTGTGGAACTCAAAAACAATATCAAGAGATACTGGTGGGAGGCTATGACACGTCTTCACGAAAACGTTGTCGGCATTGATTCCTGCGTATTTATGCATCCTAAGACCTGGGTAGCTTCCGGACACGTGGCAGCTTTCAATGACCCTCTCATTGACAATAAGGATTCCAAGAAAAGATACCGCGCAGACAACCTGATTGAGGATTATCTCGGAAAAATCGAGGAGAAAATCGAGAAGGAAGTTGCGAAGGGACGCAAGAAATTCGGCGAGAATTTCGACGAGGCCAAGTTCCGCGAAACCAATCCTAATGTTCTCCGCGAGAAGGCAAAATATGAGGAGGTGCACAACCGCTATGTAGCCGCCGAGACTGCCAATGATCTCAAGGAATACAAGCAGATTATCCTCGACTGCGGCATTGTAGATCCTATTTCGGGTACTGCGAACTGGACTGACGTACGCCAGTTCAACCTTATGTTCAGCACCCAGATCAGCAATACCGGCGACGCCGATGACAAGATTTATCTCCGTCCTGAGACCGCCCAGGGTATTTTCGTGGAATATCTCAACGTCCAGAAGACCGGCCGTATGAAAATTCCTTTCGGAATTGCCCAGATTGGAAAGGCATTCAGAAATGAAATTGTTGCCCGCCAGTTCATCTTCCGCATGAGGGAGTTCGAGCAGATGGAGATGGAGTTCTTCTGCAGACCTGGTACCGAGATGGAATTTTTCGAGAAGTGGAAGGCCAACCGCATGAAGTGGCACGTCAACCTCGGCATGGGTGCGGAGAACTACCGTTTCCATGACCACGAGAAACTTGCACATTATGCCAATGCTGCCACTGACATTGAGTTCAATTTCCCGTTCGGTTTCAAGGAACTCGAGGGAATCCACTCGAGAACTGACTTCGACCTCGGCAATCACGCCAAACTCTCCGGCAAGAAGATTCAGTACTTCGACCCTGAAACAGGCGAAAGCTACACTCCTTACTGCGTGGAGACATCCATTGGAGTGGACCGTATGTTCCTCGCCGTTCTATCACATTCATATAAGGTGGAACAGCTCGAAGGCGGAGAATCAAGGGTTGTGCTCGGCATTCCTGCACCTCTTGCACCAATCAAGGTTGCTGTTCTTCCTCTCATCAAGAAGGACGGACTTCCTGAATTCGCCCAGAAAGTCGTTGACGAACTCAAATATGACTTCAACTACCAGTACGATGAGAAGGACAGCATAGGAAAGAGATATCGCCGCCAGGATGCCATCGGAACTCCGTTCTGTGTGACCATCGACCACGATTCTCTTAATGACAATTGCGTCACTGTCCGCGACCGCGACACAATGGAGCAGGTTAGAGTACCTGTAGCTGAACTCAGGGCAATGATTGACAAGAAGGTCAATATGTCCAACCTTCTCCGTGGACTTTAGTATATGCCCCGCAGTGTAGCATTATTTGATCTCGACGGTGTAATTCTCGATACGGAAGGGAGTTACACCGCCTTTTGGGATGACTATGGCAGCCGGAACTTTTCAGAGAAAGATTTCGGATTGAAAATCAAGGGTCAGACACTTGTCAAGATTCTGGGTGATTATTTTCCGGAAGAGAAGAAGAGGGAAGCCATCATTGACTCCATCAATGATTTTGAGAGAAACATGACCTACCCATTTGTACCAGGGGCAGAGAAATATATCAAATCATTGAAAGCCAATGGAATAAGGACAGCAGTAGTCACCAGTTCCAACCTCCCGAAGATGGAGAATGTATATCGTTGCCATCCCGATTTCAAGGAAATGTTCGATATTATCCTCACAAGCGAGGATTTCTCCGAGTCCAAACCTTCACCCTATTGCTATCTCAAGGCGATGAGATTGTTCGGAGCCGGACCGGAAGACTGCGTGGTATTCGAGGATTCCGTATCAGGTCTGCAGGCTGGAAAAGCATCCGGGGCATTCATCGTGGGACTACTCACTACCAATCCGGAGAAGATTGTCCGGGAGTATTCTGACTTGATGATAAGGGACTTCAATGATTCCCGAATCAGCGAAATCGGGTTTTCATACTTGGTATGCCCGCAATCATAATGTTTTTACTTGATAATATTTGCATTTTAGAGTCGGAAAATTTACATTTGCTTTTTGAGTAACAATAATATTAGCTTATGAAACGATTTGACATGTACCTTGGCAGAATTGCTGCTGCAGCCATTCTGCTGGTGACCGGAGGATTTCTGTCCAGTTGTGAAAAGAATGATGACGGTCCGAAACTTGACAAGATTACAGTAACAGTATCCGAAGTCAGTGCAACGGCTACTACCGCCGAATTTATCGGTGTTGTAGAGCGTCAGGCAAAGGCTCCTGCTGATGCTATAGTAGGATTTGAGTACTCAAATTCAGAAGATTTCACAGGTGCTGCTGAAGTAACGGGTCTTGCTGAACAGTTTACCGAGAAAGTTACCGGTCTCTCAGTAAGTACAAAGTACTATTATCGTACCTTCGTTGATAAGAAGGGAGAGAGGACATACGGTGAGACTGCTTCCTTTACGACCAATTCAGCATCAGTTTCTATTGTGACGGTTGATGCTTCTTCCACAAAGGCTGTGATTCAGTGCGAAGTTGATCCTGAGGTCGCCGGCAGCAGTTCTTTGAAAGCCGGAATCGAATTATCAGCCGACGTGACCTTCGCCGCTGTCATGGACATTACCGCCAAGACAATTTCAAAGGAAGGTGCTTATACGATTAATATAGAAGATCTTGCCCTCAATACCTTCTACTACATTCGTCCTTACATTGAGGATGCCGGTTCACGAGTTTATGGCACAGCTAAGGCATTTGCCACTACCGATGTGAAAGTAGCACTCGATGTAAACCTCAATAAGGCTCTTCTCAGAGTAGTAGGTTCTGTATATGTCGATGAGGCTGACATTGATGTGATTACCGTAGGTTATCAGATTTCTACAGACTCAGAGTTCTCGGCTTCCGCTACTACTGATGTGGTTATACCTGCCAGTCAGTATGCATACTACGATTCAAATACCATGTTCAACCGCCGCAGGCCTTCTACAGACTATTACTACCGCTCATACGTTGTTCTTGACGGTGTATATTATTACAACAATATTTCAAGGCATACTACTGACCCTCTTGAGGTAAAGGGATACAACCTTCTTCCTGCCACAATCAAGGCTACATCAGCTTCTGCAATGCCTTCAGTTGATGCCTGGGATCTCACAGGTGTTGATGAGATGGGTGTTGCATACTCTACCGATGCTGATTTCCTTACTTCACGTACAGGTATTTCCTACACTGCAATGCAGGAGGATCCTTTCTTCGGAGGATATATGCTTGCATTGTCAGGTCTCACCCCTGCCACAGGATACTACTACACCTACTACATCAAGCGTGGTTCAGAGTATGAGTATGGCCCTGCCGAGAGTGTTCTTTCATTCGCTACACAGCCTGACGCATCCTGCATTTCTGTAAATGATGTCAAGCCTGAGAGCTATACTCCTGGTAAGGTTATCTTCACAGGATCATCCAAGGTTTCCGAACTTGCAAAGACCACTTACTCTATCGTAACATCACTCGAGTACGCTACCGATAAGGACTTCTCCGACAAGACAGTCAAGGAGTTCACCGGCAATCTCTCATTCCAGAAGAATGATCTCAAGCCTGCTACTACCTACTATTACAGAGTGGCATTGGCTTACAGGGACAGTAAGGGTGACAAGACTTTGTACACTGCTGTCAAGTCATTCACTACCAATGAAATGGTTGTATCCGTAGGTGCATCTACTACCAACATCAAGGCTACCAGCATCAAGCTGGGTATTGGTTTCGACTACTCTATGTGGGACAGGACTGGTCTTGTTACAGGTGCCATAATGACTACAGATCCTGCTTGTGAACTTACATCAGAGGGCGTGATTATGAAGGAGTCCTACGATGTTGAGGATATGTTTTTCGGAACAATGACCATGCTGGATGAATTTACCGGACTTGAGCCTGCAACCAAGTACTATTTCAGATCCTTCATCAAGAGGGGAGAAGAGTATAAACTTGGTGAAATCAAGAGTGTCACTACACTTGGTCCTGCAGCTTCGTATGTCGCTGTGACCGATATGATGGATGGACGTCTTGTACTTGACCTCAATGTTCAGCGTGACGATGCAAGCAAATTCACCATTGGTATTGAGTATGCGTTCGACGAAAAGTTCACAGACGGTGCCAAAAAGATGAATATCGACCGTTCAAAAGACAATCAGTCTCAGACTGCAGCCTATCGTAAACAGCTGAATATCAATATGCCTTCGACAGATGTTTACTATCGTTTCTATTATGCAAAAACCGGTACAACCGATTATGTATATGGAGACACCAAGAAGTTCAGGATGCTTGATTTGACAGAATCTCAGATTGTTCCTGCCGCAAGTGGTATTACAGCTAACAGTGTTACAATCAGTGGTGCGTTGAATACAGGTTCTTACTCTGTTGCAAAACTTTCGATTGGAGTTCTTTGTGCAGCAACAGCTAATCCTACATTGGAGACCGCAGGTGTTGTAAGTTCTCCAATGAAGCTTGAGTTGGATTGGTTTACATTCAGCTATGTACTTGTACCGACAACCTTGAATGGTCTTGGATCAGGTACAACCTACTACTACCGTATCTACTACAAGGTTGGTGAAAACGTTATTTACTTGCCTGTACATACTTTTGAGACCGTGTCTGCGCCTACGACTGTTGAGGTTACCAATGATAACCTTGCCGGATTTAGCGGTGCTTTAACCGGAACTCCAAAGACTACAACTGTCGGTGATTTGACATTGACACTCAATGGGATAGGTGGTGGTGGATCAGGAAGTCGCTATGCTAAATTGGGAACATCAAGTAATCTTGCCATTACTGCCCCTAAGGCAATCAAGGCAATTAATCTTACAGTTGATTCCTTTACCGGAACGCTTTCAGTAAAAGAAAGCCCATCTTCCGGGACTGCTTTGGCTTCACAGTATCTTAATGAAGGAACTTCAGCCAATTTCACTCTTTCTTCGGATTTGAAGACAGTGTATATCACTTCAAGTGCTAACGTTAAGATTACAGCTCTTTCAGTCACCTACTAACAGAACACTTTTACATGCATAATATCAGGGCGGCCGCCAAGGTCCGCCCTGTTTTTTTCATCAGAAAAAACCGTATATTTGCCATATTGTAAAAAATGCACATAATTATAACACCAATAACACGATGAATTATCCGAAAATAGGCATTCGCCCGACCATTGATGGTCGCCAGGGCGGAGTAAGAGAGTCATTGGAAGACAAGACAATGGCTTTGGCAAAGGCTGTAGCCGAACTGATTAGCGGCAATCTGCGTAACGGAGACGGTTCTCCGGTAGAATGTGTCATTGCAGACACCACCATCGGAAGAGTGGCCGAGGCAGCGGCCTGCGCAGAGAAATTCGAGAAGAGCAATGTCGGTTCCACCATTACCGTGACATCCTGTTGGTGCTACGGCTCCGAGACGATGGACATGCATCCTACATGGCCGAAAGCGGTATGGGGATTCAATGGAACGGAGCGTCCAGGTGCAGTGTATCTTGCCGCCGTTCTCGCTGCCCACGCCCAGAAAGGACTGCCGGCTTACGGCATTTATGGACATGATGTTCAGGACATTACGGACAACAGCATACCTGACGACGTTGCAGAGAAAATCCTCCGTTGGGCCCGCGCGGCACAGGCTGTAGCCACTATGAGGGGCAAATCCTACCTCAGCTTCGGCTCCGTGTCAATGGGAATCGCCGGCAGCATCGTGGACCCTGACATGTGGCAGGAATACCTTGGAATGCGCAATGAGCAGGTGGACCAGACCGAAATACTCAGGCGCATGGACGAGGGCATCTACGACAAGGAGGAGTATGAGAGAGCATTCGAATGGGTCAAGAAATACTGCAAGGTCAATGAGGGCTGGGACAAGAACCGTCCGGAGAAGCAGAAAACCCGTGAGCAGAAGGACCAGGACTGGGAGTTCGTCACAAAGATGTTCCTGATAATGAGAGACTTGATGAAGGGCAATCCGAAACTCCGCGAGATGGGATTCAAGGAGGAGGCCCTCGGTCACAATGCCATTGCCGGAGGCTTCCAGGGACAGCGCCAGTGGACAGACTGGAAACCGAACGGAGACTTCGTCGAGGCCCTGCTCAACACCCAGTTCGACTGGAACGGCTTCCGTGAGGCCATTGTGCTCGCCACTGAGAATGACTCATTGAACGGACTCGCCATGCTTTTTGGTCATCTTCTTACCAACAAGGCAATGATTTTCAGTGATGTACGTACATATTGGAGTCCGGAGGCCGTGAAGAGAGTGACAGGAAAGGAACTCACCGGCATTGCCGAAGGCGGAATGATTCATCTCATCAACTCCGGTGCCACCACCCTCGACGGCAACGGCTATGCAACTGACGCTGACGGCAATCCGGTAATGAAAGAATGGTGGAATCTCACCGAGGAGGATAAGGAGGCCATTCTCAAGCATACAGACTGGCTGCCGGCTGACAGGGACTACTTCAGGGGAGGCGGATATTCCAGCCACTTCCTGACCCGTGGAGGTATGCCTGTGACAATGATCCGCATCAACAGGGTGAAGGGACTCGGACCGGTTCTCCAGCTCGCCGAGGGATGGACAGCCGACGTGGATCCGGAGATTCACAAGGCTCTCGACAGGCGCACCGACCCTACCTGGCCGACCACCTGGTTCGTGCCTCGTCTGGATGAGCGCAAGGACTGCTTCAGGGATGTATATTCAGTGATGAACAACTGGGGAGCCAACCACGGTGCCATCGCTTACGGCCATATCGGAGCTGACCTCATCACACTCTGCTCAATGCTTCGCATCCCTGTGTGCATGCACAACGTGGCCGACAGGGACATTTTCCGTCCATCCTGCTGGAATGCCTTCGGAATGGACAAGGAAGGTGCCGATTTCAGAGCCTGCGCCAATTTCGGACCGCTCTACAAGTAGTTTCCAATGAATTATAACAAAACACCGATTCTGAGCAAGGACGGGGTCAGCTACGTGATCCCGTTCGTGCTCATAACATTCTGCTTTGCTCTCTGGGGTTTCGCCAATGACATCACCAACCCGATGGTCAAGGCATTCTCCAAAATATTCAGGATGAGCGTCACCGACGGTGCCCTCGTCCAGGTGGCCTTCTACGGAGGATATTTCGCCATGGCCATCCCGGCAGCCCTCTTCATAAGGAAGTTCTCCTACAAGTCAGGCGTCCTCGTAGGCCTCGGCCTCTACGCCCTGGGAGCATTCCTGTTCTGGCCGGCCGAGATGACAGGTTCCTACTATCCATTCCTGATTGCCTATTTCATAATGACCTGCGGACTGTCATTCCTCGAAACCTCCTGCAATCCGTTCATTCTCTCAATGGGACCGGACGAGACAGCAACCCGCCGTCTCAACCTCGCACAGAGTTTCAACCCCTGCGGCTCCCTCCTCGGAATGTTCGTGGCGATGAACTTCATCCAGAACAGGCTCGACCCGATGAGCAGCGCCGAAAGGGCACTACTCTCCCCGGAGGAGTTTGAAGTATTGAAACACAGCGACCTGAGCATTCTCATTGCCCCTTATCTCGCCATCGCACTGGTGATAGCGGTGATTTTCATCGTCATTCTCCTTACCAGGATGCCGAAGAATGCCGACAGCGGTGTCAATACCGGTTTCGTGCCTGCAGTGAAGCGCCTTTTCGCCAGGAAACACTATCGTGAGGGTGTCCTGGCACAGTTTTTCTATGTGGGAGCACAGATTATGTGCTGGACATTCATCATCCAGTACGGCACCAGAGTGCTTGTCGGGACAATGCCGAATGGCTTCGAGCAGGGCATTCTGTCAATGCTGGGACAGTCTTCCGACGGTATTCTCTCCGAGAAGTCGGCAGAAGTCCTCTCGCAGGGCTACAACATCATTGCAATGCTGTTCTTCGTCCTTTCCAGATTTATCTGCACCTACCTGCTTAAATATCTGAGACCGGGAAGGATGCTCGCGGCATTCGCATTGGGAGGAATACTGCTCTCGGCGGGAGTAATCCTGCTCCAGGGCCGGGCAGGGCTGTATTGCCTTGTGGCCATCAGCATCTGCATGTCCCTGATGTTCCCTACGATTTACGGAATTGCACTTGAAGGAACCGGAGAAGATGCCAAGCTCGGCTCAGCCGGCCTGATTATGGCCATCCTCGGCGGAAGCATACTGCCTCCTCTCCAGGCTGCCATCATCGACGCCGGAACAGTATTGTCAATGCCGGCCGTGAATGTATCCTTCATTCTGCCGCTGATTTGTTTCGTGGTGATTTCTATATATGGAATGCGTATGTCTAGGGCCTGAATTTGCAGAATTCTTCCGTTTTGCCTATCTTGCCATGATTTTTAAGGATTAGGATGGAAAACAGGAATTTCAGCGACATAGGCCGGGTCGGAGCAGTGGAAACATTGCTCAAAAACGGCGGTTTCAGCCCCTCTGCGGCATTTTCAGCCCCGTCGGGCAGCATTGTAAGGACGGCCTCCAGAATATGGCTTGAAGGCATTGATTTCGACTTGACCTATTTCCCGCTCAAGCATCTCGGGTACAAATGCATAGTGGGGACAGTTGGCGAGATTTATGCCTCATTGGCAAGGCCGGAGTCAGCCTCGGTCCGCATTGGCGTATCCGCAAAACTGGATTTCCCTCAAATCGGGGAACTATGGTCCGGGATGACGGCAGCATTGAAGGAACACGGAATCACCAGAGTGGATTTGGATCTTTGTCCATCCCGTAACGGATTGACTGTCAGTGTTTCCATAGTGGGAATAACGGACGGTGGAGTAGAGGCTGCGAGGAAGCCTGCGAGAAGCAAGGATCTGGTCTGCATCTCCGGCAGTGTCGGCGCAGCCTATCTCGGAATGGCCTTGCTGGAGACAGAAAAGAAGAAAATCGCCGCATCAGGCAGTCTTCAGGGCAATATGGACATATCCCGCTACCGTATGATAGTGGGCGACTACCTTAAGCCGGAAATCAGTCCTGATATTGTCAAACATTTGAATGACAGTGATATAGTGCCGTCATTCGGCTGTCTGGTAAGCCGTGGTCTTGCGGATGCTGCCAAGAGAATAGCCTCAAACTCCGGCCTTGGCGTGAAGTTGTATTCCGACAAGATACCTTTCGAGGGCAACTCCTTCGAACTTGGAAAACAGCTGAATCTCGACCCTATGTCAGCCGCAATGAACGGAGGCGACGACTTCCGCCTGCTATTCGTCATTCCGATGGACAAGTACGAGACCTTCAGACACGATTTCCAGTCGTTCAGCATTATCGGGCATCTTGCGCAGAAGGATGTAGGCACGGTGGTTGTAATGCCTGAGGGCGCCGAAATCCCTCTTCACGCACAGGGATGGAAAGAACAATAAACAAATATTTTTATGAAAAGAATCATTCTCTCCATTGCTGCCGCAATGATGGCAGCTATCTCTTACAATGCTCAGGCTCAGAGTCTTACGGATCTTCTCAAAGGAACAAAGGTAGGTAATGTGGTAGATGCCGTAACCACGGCCGTGGGAGTTGCCACGAACACCGTATCATTGCCCGGAACCTGGATTTACAAGGGAGCGGCAGTGGACCTCCAGAGCGGCAATACTCTTTCCAGTCTTGCAGGCACAGCCGTAAGTTCCGGAGTGGAGACCAAAATCAACAACGCATTCGAGAAAGTCGGCATCAAGGAAGGAGCTGTGAAATTCGTTTTCAATGACGGTATGTCATTCACCTGCACCATCTTCGGCAAGACTCTCAACGGTACCTGGAAGCATAATGCCGAGGAGAACAAACTCACCCTCCAGTTCGGCCAGACTATGAAATATCTCTCTATGACCGGCTACACCAAGGCTACAGCTACCGGAATGGAGGTTCTTTTCGATGCCAACAGGTTCCTCTCATTTCTGAAGACCGTGATGTCCGTAGTCGGAAAATCTTCCACGACTGTCAGTGCCATCTCCGGCATTTCCAATTCATATGACGGAATGAGGCTTGGCTATAAACTAGAAAAACAGTAGGTTGTCATTTGACCGCAATAGCGGTATTAAACATTATTAAACATTGAAATTATGAAAAAACTTGCAATCATTCTTGCTCTGGCACTTTCTGCCGGTCTCATTGCTTCCGCGAAGAACGACAAACCTGCGGAAATCACCGTGATTTCGTACAATATCAGGATGGGCGTCGCCAAGGACGGCACCAACTCCTGGGAATACAGATATCCGGCTTCCGCAATGATGATATCGGACCAGAAACCGGATATTTTCGGCCTTCAGGAAGCATACGATTTCCAGGTTAAGTATATGGACGAGTACTGTGATGGGTACAAGAGTGTCGGTGTAGGCCGCGAGGACGGCAAGAGCAAGGGCGAACACATGTCAATCTTCTACAACAAGAAGAAGATTGCCCTTCTCAAATGGGGTACATACTGGCTATCCGAGACTCCTGACAAGCCTTCAATAGGCTGGGATGCCGCCTGCATAAGGACAGCGACCTGGGCTTTGATGAAGGACAAGGCATCTGGAAAGAAGTTCTACTATGTAAACACCCATCTCGACCACGTCGGCCCTATTGCCAAGAAGAAGGGTCTGAAACTCATCGTGGACAGAATCAAGGAGATGAATCCGCAGGGATATCCGATGATTCTCACGGGTGATTTCAACACGGAGCCGCACGAGGCGGAGATTCTCGGTGAACTTGACACCCTTATGAACAGCGCGAGGAATACTGCCGTCGCCACAGACAACGGTGACACTTTCAACGGCTGGGGCAAAGGTAAGGGAGTCATAGATCACATTTACTGGTCAGGTTTCAGTACCTGCACCTCGTTCGAGGTCATCCGCAAGCCATATATGGACCGCAAATTCATTTCAGATCATTATCCTGTCAAGGCCTGCCTGATTTTCTAGGTAAATGAGGGCTGTCTTCACTATATTGACCCTGCTGCAGTGTGCCCTGATGTCGGCATACAGCCTTGTCCGTCCCAATGTCTATCTTTCCAACAATGCCGTGCTGGCTCTCTATCAGGATGAGCGGGGCTATATGTGGTTCGGCACATACGATGGACTGCATTCCTGGAACGGGAGGGACACCGAGGTTTACAGAATGGAGTTGGACAATGACAAATCATTGGCCAGCAATATAATAGTGAAGATTGTTCCGGCGGGACCGGATGATATCTGGGTATCCACGTCGATGGGACTCAGCCGCTTTTCTACAGTGGAGAGGGCGGTATCGGAGTCGTATATGCAGTACAGGGAAGTTTACGAAATCGCCTCGGACAATGTGGGGAACACCCTCCTTGTGTCGCGGGACGATTTCGTTTCCGTATATGTCCGGGGAAGGGGTACATTCGTGGATGTTCCGGCCGAGGGCATAAGGCTCGGTGACGTTACCGGGGTCTGGTCGTCCGGAGATGGGGAGTTCAATGTTCTTTCCAGGGACGGCTATGCAAGGAAATTCTGTATCGCGGATGATTCATCCGGAAATGTTTGTGCTGCGGGTACGGTCCTCGTCTCGGACAATCCTGTGAAATCCTCATTCTATGAGGACGGGGTCTTGTATATTCTCAACGAAGACGCTCACTTCTACAAGGTCTCAAGGGTGGGGGAGAGCCCTCTGTTTCTATCCGATCTGTCGGAATACGGGGATGCCGGATTGTCCGTATCCGGAGTCTGCCATTTCGGTAACTGCCTGTATCTCAGTTTCTATGCGGGTTTTCTCGGAAGAATTCCGGAGAGCGGGGGACAATGCGAAATGGTAGCCTCCGACTACCGAATCTTCTGCATTGAAAAGGATGTGCGCCAGGATATACTTTGGCTGGGGACGGACGGCTACGGAGTCTTCATGTACTGTGACAAGGAAGTCCCTTTCAAGGGCATACTGATGTCTGACCTGCCGCTGAGCATCAAGAAACCGGTAAGAGGTGTCTATACCGATTCCGCCGGAAATCTTTTCCTCGGGACCAAGGGTGACGGCATCATCAGAATAAGTGATTATTCATCATTGGACGAACCTGTCCCTCTATCTTCAATACAACGCTTTACAACAGCCAATGGTCTAAGCAGCAACGAAGTATATGCCTTCTGCCCCGATGGGGACCTGCTCTGGATAGGTTCATCCGGGAGGGAGCTGAACTGGTATCGGGACAATGTGAAAAGTGGCATTATCGGTTCTGTCAATGCTGAACTCGGTGGTCCTGTGCATCAGATGTGTTCTCCGGAAAAGGGTACATTGTTCCTTGCCAGCGATGGGGAGGGTCTGGTCAGGATGAAGTATAAAATCCTGGACGGAATACCTTGCATGACAGAAAAGAGGCTTTACAAGTTCAAGCACAGGAACATTGACTGCAACAATTTCTATGCGCTCGCACAGGAGTCTGATTCGACATTGCTCATCGGCCTGAAGAGCGGATACGGTATCATCAGGTTCAATATGCGTGAGGGCTCGTACTCATTCCTTGAATTGAGTTCACTGCAGAGCCGCGCCCTTGGAGATATACTTTCGCTTTGTACTGATGATGGCGACATATATTGCGGCTCAAGTTCCGGTCTGATCCGGATTTGCGGAGACGGGAAAGTGACCAAGTACAACAGGGATGACGGACTTGCCAATGATATGGTACACGGCGTGCTGACCGATGGACGGGGCAATGTCTGGCTGAGTACGAACAAGGGACTGACACAGTTCAATCCGCAGACGGAGACCTTTTATAATTTTTCACCTAATGAATTATCGGTCAGTGAGTTCAGTGATGATTCATATTGGCATTGCAGCAGCACGGAAAGGCTTTTCTTCGGTGGTGTGAACGGTGTGGTATGGGTGGACTCCCTATTCCATCAGCAGCTGGAGTGGAGGCCTGACATCATTTTCGAGTCAATATCATTCCCGGACGGGGTGAAGATTAATTTTCCCGGAACATCCGATGATATCCGGATTCGCAGCAATGTCCAGAAGTTCACTGTCAATTTCGTTGCCATTGACTACCTGAACGGTGAGAATTTCGAGTATTCATTCTGCCTCGATGATTATGCCAGAGGCGAATGGACTGAAATTCAGAAGCTGGGTAGCGTGACATTTCCGGCCCTTCCTGCCGGTCGTCATACGTTGAGGGTAAGATACCGCGGCAGCGCCTCGGATGAGGCAGTGGGAGAGGCTTCATTGTCATTCAGGGTGTTTCCTCCATGGTACGCCTCCACAGCCGCCCTGTTCTGCTATATGCTCATCTTCATTTCTGCGGCATTCTTCGGCATTTTGTTCACGAGGATGCATTACAAGCGGAAGCAGCAGGAAGCCCTTGCCGAGGCCGAGGAGGCGCATCTCAAGCAGCTGGATCAGGCCAGGATGGACTTCTTTGTCAATATTTCACACGAACTCTGCACTCCTCTGACGCTCATAAACGGCATCACTGAGCATCTTAAGGGCTCGCTGGGCAGCGACCCGTCATTCAGCAAGTATATCGGCCTGCTGGAGTCCAACGTGACAGGACTGAGGGAACTCGTGGAGGAGATTCTCAATTTCAGAATTATTGAAGGCGAAGGTTTCGGCAAACTCAGGATAATGAAAACCGATGTTGCGGCCGAAATCCGGGAATATCTGCATTCCTTCGACGAGATGGCGGCAGGCTGCAGAATTTCCCTCTCTGCTTCTGTCAATGATGTCCTTGAGTGGAATACAGACCGCTCCTGCTTCAAGAAAATAATCTTCAATCTTGTTTCCAATGCTCTTAAATATACCCCGTACGGCGGCTATGTGACTGTGGCTGCGGATGTTACTGAGGCCGGGCTGGAACTGCGGGTGCGCAATTCCGGGGAGGGACTGACTGAGGAGCAGATGGCTGTGATTTTCGACAGATACAAGATTCTGGACGAGATGTCCACCAACATGTATGCTGGTACCACCAGGCACGGATTGGGACTTTTCATATGCAAGTCACTGGTAAACAGCCTCGGTGGTGAAATCAGCGTTTCCTCCACTCCGGGCAGCTGGACCGAGTTCAGAGTGGTTCTCCCGCAGCTGGAGGGTAATGAGGCAGAGACTGTTGAGGAAGTTCAGGAGATGCCTCCGGTGGAGCAGGACGGGGATGGAACCCTGCCTGTGATTCTCATTGTGGATGACAATAAGGATATCCGCTGGCTGCTTTCCGACGCATTGTCTGATTCCTACAGGGTCATTGAGGCTTCCGGACCGGGGGAGGCTGAGGCCATACTGGAGAAGTCGGTGCCGGATCTCATTATCACTGACGTGGTTATGGACGGCAAGGATGACGGATTCGAGCTGGTGAGAAGGCTCAGGGAGGACAAGTACAGAAGGAGCATTCCGGTCATTGTCTGCTCTGCAAGGGTTACGGAGCAGGACCAGATCGAGGGAATGGACTCCGGCGCGGACGCATATTTCACCAAGCCTTTCTCCGTGTCCGTGGTCAGGGCCTCGGTTGAGCGTCTGCTTTCCAACAGGAAGATGCTGAAGGACTGGTATGATGCCCCTGAGAGTGCCAGGACCATTGTCAACAGCAAGGTGATGCACAATCCGGACAAGGAGTTTGTGAACAAGGCGATTCTTTCCATGAAGGAGAATCTCACCGACGAGAACTTCAACCTGGAGCGTCTCGCTGACCTTATGGGATTGAGTTCCAGAAACTTCTATCGCCGCTTCAAGAAAATCACCGGGCAGACTCCGAGTGAGTTCCTGAAGCAGTACCGCTTCGAGTCGGCCGCCCGGATGCTTAAGAATTCCAATCTTACCGTGCAGGAGGTGATGTACGGGGTCGGCATCTCCAACAAGTCCTATTTCTACCGAGAGTTCACCAAGATTTACGGCAAGACCCCGAAGGAGTACCGTCAGGGATGAGTGCCCCTGAAAAATGACTGATTTCCTCAATTCATACAGTCTTTGCATTTGAGAATATGGCGCAAAGACAGTATCTTTGTTATCGGAATAATTTGTCCGCTTGCCGGCGGAATATGCCATACTAAAACCTGGAGGAAACACAATGTCTTTCGTACATCTTCACGTACATACCCAATACTCGATTCTGGACGGTTTCTCGTCCATTGACAAACTGTTCAAGAAGGCTGAGGCACTGGGGATGCCGGCATTGGCCATTACCGACCACGGCAATATGTACGGAGTGAAGGAGTTCTTCAAGTTCGCCGGCAAACATCCTTCAGTGAAGCCCATAATCGGCTGTGAGATATATGTTTCCAAGTTCGACCACAAGCTCAAGGACAAGGCTCACGGAGGATATTACCACCTCATTCTCCTCGCCAAGAACTATGACGGATACAAGAATCTTATGAAGATAGTATCCACTGCACATATCGAGGGAATGTACTACAGACCGAGGGTATCGCACGAAGTCATTGAAAAATATCACGAGAATCTCATCTGCTCCTCAGCCTGTATGGCGGGTGAAATACCGAGAATGATTCTCGCGGGCGACATGGAAGGGGCGGACAAGGCCATAGAGTGGCACAAGAGGGTGTTCAAGGATGACTACTACCTTGAGGTGATGCTCCACAAGACCGAGATTCCCGGCCAGTCTCTGGAGGTCTATGAAAGGGAGAAGGAGTACGACGAGGTGATTTTTGACCTGGCCGAAAAGCACGGGGTCAAGGTTATCGCCACCAATGACGTGCATTTCGTGGATAAGGAGGACGGACCGGCGCATGACAGGCTTATCTGCCTGACTACCAACGAGTACATCGACAGCCCTGACAGACTCCGCTACACCCAGCAGGAGTATCTCAAGAGCGAGGAGGAGATGGCGGCTCTCTTCCCGGATCATCCGGAGGTCATATCCAACACATTGGAAATCAATGAAAAGATAGAGAAATACAGCATTGACAGAGGTCACGTCCTGCCGAAGTTTGACATTGACCCGGACTTCCTCGCCGACATTGACGCGCAGCTGGAGAAATACAAGGATGTCATCGACTGCGGCCGCACCGACAAGAACGGCAATGAGAGAGGCGAGGAATTCTGCCGCTCGGTGGCCTATCTCTGCCATCTGACATATCAGGGAGCACATTGGCGTTACGGGCCTGAGCTCACTGCCGAGCAGGCGGAGCGCATTGACTTCGAGCTCAAGACCATCTGCCGAATGGGTTTCCCGGACTACTTCCTCATCGTGTCCGACTATATCGCGGCATCTCGCGCGGAAGGATATATGGTCGGGCCGGGACGTGGTTCCGCAGCCGGTTCCGTTGTGGCTTACTGCCTGAAAATCACCAATCTGGATCCTATAAAGTACCAGCTCCTTTTCGAGCGTTTCCTGAACCCGGACCGAATCAGCATGCCTGATATCGACGTGGATTTCGAGAACCTCCCCGCGGCGCACGAATACGTGGAGAAGAAGTATTCGGCCGACCATGTCTCCAGGGTCATCACCTTCGGTACAATGGCGGCGAAGAGCGCCATCAAGGACGTGGCCCGAATCAGCCGGCTGAGCATCGAGGAGAGCACCAGGCTCACGAAAATGGTGCCGGACCGCCTCAGCGAGATGAAGGAGAAAACCTATCCTTTCAATCCTAAGCTGGACGAACTGAAGCCTGGTTTCAAGGCATTTGAGGAAGAGGTGGAAGTACCTGATCCCGACAATGAGGGACAGACTGTCAAGGTCAGGAAATGGTTCCAGAAGGGCAAGGAGGAAGTGGATGTCAAAATCACCCTGTCCAACTGCTACCGTCTCGTTCCGGAATTCATCAACGAACTCGAGAACGGCACAGAGCAGGTGAAGGAAGTCCTGCACTACGCCCTCCAGCTAGAGGGCAGCATCCGCCAGGTGGGAGTGCACGCCTGCGCTACCATCATCGGCCGCGGAAACCTCACCGACTACATCCCGATCTGCCTCTCCGTGGACAAGGAAACCGGCCAGAATGTCTGGACATCCCAGTATGACGGCCATTATATCGAGGACGTGGGAATGCTGAAGATGGACTTCCTCGGCCTCAATACCCTCACCATCATACACCAATGCCTGGACCTCATAAAGAAGAGGACCGGAGAAGTCATTGACATTGAGGCGATTGACATTGCCGACAAACCGACATACGAGCTCTACGGACGCGGCGACACCGTCAGCGTGTTCCAGTTCGAGTCCCCGGGAATGATGAACTGGCTCCAGAAACTGCATCCGGAGAGGTTCGAGGACCTGATTGCGATGAACGCCCTCTACCGACCGGGCCCGATGGACTACATCCCGTCATTCGTGGCCAGGAAACTCGGTCAGGAGCCGATCGAGTACGACCTCCCGGACATGGAGGAGTATCTCAATGACACTTACGGAGTTACCGTCTATCAGGAGCAGGTCATGCTGCTCTCCCAGAAGCTCGCCGGATTCACCAAGGGCGAGGCCGACAAGCTCCGCAAGGCAATGGGAAAGAAGATGATCGATGTTCTCAACTCCCTGAAGGACAAGTTCATGCAGGGAGGTATCGCGCACGGGCATCCGGAGAAGGTCCTCGACAAGATATGGAAAGACTGGGAGAAGTTTGCCCAGTACGCCTTCAACAAGTCGCACGCCACCTGCTATGCCTGGGTGAGCTACCAGACAGGCTGGCTGAAATGCCATTATCCTTCAGAGTTCCAGGCCGCCAACCTGAGCTGCAATCTCTCCAAGATGGATGAGATCAAGAAGATTATGGCGGACTGCAAACGTCACAAAATCAAGGTGTTGAACCCTGATGTCAATGAGAGCGACGCCAACTTCACCGTCAATAAGAAAGGCGACATCCATTTCGGAATGGGCGGAATGAAGGGTTTCGGCGCCAATATCGTGGATGCCATCATCAAGGAGAGGGAGGCTAATGGACTGTTCAAGGACATTTACGACTTCTGCGAGAGGATGTCCGGTACGGTGAACCGCAAGGCGATGGAATCATTGGTCTATGCGGGAGCCTTTGACTCCTTCGGCATTGCCAGAAGCAGCTATTTCCAGCCGGGCAAGAGCGGGGCGCAGTTCATTGACGAGCTGATGGACTATGCCGCCATAACGAAGAAGAACGCAGAGGACGATGCCGCTTCACTTTTCGGTGAAGTCGAAGAACTGAAGGCAGAGAAGCCGGAACCTCCTGTTGTCACGGGAGAGATTGATACTCTGGAACTTCTGAAGAAGGAGAAGGATATCGTGGGAATGTATCTCTCGGAGCATCCCCTGAAGAAATACGAGTTCGAAATCGAGAACTTCACGACCTGTCCGCTGACGGAACTGGACGCCCTGATTGCAAAATGCGACAAGGAGCGCAAGCCGCAGAAGGCTAATGTCGCCGGTCTCATAACAAGTTCTGAGACAAAGACTTCCAAGAGCGGAAAGCCATACGCGAGGGTCAATATTGAGGATTTCAGCGGGACCTACGAGCTCTCGCTCTTCGGCAAGGACTACGAGACCTACATGTCCTATCTCAATGACCATACGGCCATCTACATTGAGGGTGAAATCAAGGAGAGCTATTATGTCAAGCCGGAGGAGAAGGAAAAGGCCGCCACAGTGCCTTACAAGTTCAGGCTCAAAAACATAAGCCTGCTCGGAAACATTGCCGAGAGGATGGTTGCCGGCTTCGTAATCGAAATCAGCACCACAATGCTGAACCCTGATTTCCGCAGCAACCTGATTACTGCCATCAAGGGAAGCAAGGGCAATATTCCTCTTTCCATCTTCCTGATTGACCCGAAGACAAAGTACCAGATTGAGTTCCTGTCCAAGAAATTCCAGGTAGCCGTGACCTCGGACTTCATTGCCGATGTCAGGAACCTCGGAGTACGGTATAAAATATTGCCGAAGAAATAACGGAAAACACCTGACAGTCAGTTCCTATCCACAGCTATCCGTGGTGGTAACATTCCTGTCAGGTGCTTTGCAAGAAGCCAAAAACCTACTGCTTGGCGATATTTTCGCGCATATCAGTGTCAGCCTGTATATTCTTCAGTTTGTAGTAATCCATTACGCCGAGATTGCCGTTGCGGAATGCCTCAGCCATTGCGAGAGGAATCTGGGACTCCGCCTCGATGACCTTCGCGCGGGCCTCCTGAGCCTTTGCCTTCATTTCCTGCTCGAGAGCCACGGCCATTGCTCTGCGCTCCTCGGCACGGGCCTGGGCGATATTCTTGTCAGCATTGGCCTGGTCAATCTGGAGGACGGCACCGATATTCTTTCCGATGTCAATGTCGGCAATGTCAATTGACAGAATCTCAAATGCGGTGCCTGCGTCCAATCCCTTGGCCAGCACTACCTTGGATATTGATTCAGGGGTTTCAAGCACCTCTGCGTGGCTCTCCGCCGAGCCGATGGATGACACGATTCCTTCTCCGACGCGGGCGAGTACGGTTTCCTCTCCGGCACCACCGACAAGCTGGTTGATATTGGCGCGCACCGTTACCCTTGCCTTGCAAATAAGCTGGATGCCGTTCTTGGCCACAGCCGTCACAGGAGGAGTGTTGATAACCTTCGGGTTGACCGACATCTGCACAGCCTCGAAAACGTCACGGCCGGCCAGGTCAATCCCGGCGGCAGTCTTGAAATCAAGTGCGATGTTTGCCTTGTCAGCTGAGATGAGGGCATTTACCACCTTGACAACATTGCCCTTTGCAAGATAGTGTGCCTCAAGCTCATTTGCCTTCAGGGTAAGTCCGGCCTTGGTGCCGGTAATCAATGCCATAACGATAGTGTTCGGGTTTACGCCCCTCCAGCGCATAAGTACGAGCTGGAGCAGGGAAACCCTGACTCCCGAGAGAATCGCCTGGAACCAGAGGGTTACAGGGAAGAACCAGAGGAGAATTACGAGAGCGGCGAAAATCAGCGCCACCCAGACGATGAATGGAATTACCATAATGTTGATTGTTAATTAAAAAGCCTCGTCCGGCATCACCGGTCTGACATAAATCTTGTTTTTTTCGATATGGGCCACCTCAATCTCGGTGCCGGCGTCAATCATTCCCTCGAGGGCCGTCACCTCCATCCTGGTGTCGCTGATTGAGGCCGTACCCATCGGAGCCAGCCTCGTCACAGTCCTGCCACGGTCGCCGACATTGACATTTATCCCCGACTCCTTCTTTTCAATGACAGTGTTCAGCTCAAATTTCTTCCAGGTGCGGGAGCGCAGGGCAAAATATGTCAGGACAGACAACGTTGCCACATTGAAAACTGTGACAATTGTGCCGGCCAGCGGCCCGATGAAGGCGAAGGAATACCATGAGGCTCCGCAGATGGACAATATTCCGAGAATGCCGGCAACGCCGACCCCCGGAATTATCAGCAATTCGGCGAGAATCAGAATGATCCCGACAAGAATCAATGTTATAGTCAGTCCCATATCTTATTGTATTTCAGGTATTTGTCTTTAGTATTGAGGCTTTTGTCAATCCTCGTTGGCAATTTTCATTCCCGCCGACTCAACCCTGAGATTGCCTATGCCCGATATCTTCAATGTGGCGGCGATTCTCTCCGCCTCGTCCCTTCCGTCCACCGGTCCGATGATGTATGATACCACACCGTCCTCCAATGACCTCGACATATCCGCCTCTGTAGCCACTTTAACAATAGCCAGTTCTTTGTCATTCAGGGAATTGCCGTCAGCAGGGAAGATTCTCACGATAAACAGTTCCCGCATGCTCTTCTCCAATGTCCTCGCCTTCGTGACAGTAACCGGGCTTCCATCGAGAAATGCCACTATGATGGCATCACGGAAACCTGCCCTCTTGACCTTGTTCAGATTCGAAAGTACATCCTTGTAGCTTTTGAACAATCCGGCCGAATACACGTATTTCCCTGTCTTGCCCCTTCTCTCGAATACAGGACTGAGGCCTTTGATCTGTTTCACGGTAGCCTTTGAGGACAATGCAAAGAGCTGTATCTGGTAAACAAGTCCATCCGGCAGGGTATTGTCAAGGGCGAATCTTCCTTCCGGAAGAATCTGGAAGGAGTAGTCGAATTCCGGTTCCGGCGATTTCATTTCAAATGAGAAAGACGGTCCCATCCTGTGCCTGGTGAACCGGAAGCCTGAATCGGAGCCTACAACCTCTCTCTCCGTCTCCCTCTGAAGGCTTTCAGGGTCAATTACGACGCCGCTGCGCAGAAAACTCATTTCAAGCTGCTGGATGGCCCTGGTCTGCCTGAGCAGAGAATCCTGCAGCACAGGGAGAGCGGCTTCCATACTGAGAATCTCTGCCGACAATGATGCCTTAAGGCTGTCCGGAGCATCGGCCAGACGGTTTCTGCATTCATCCATTGACCTGCTGAAAGATGCGATTGACTCGCGTATGTTTCTCACATTGCCGAGCATCTCGGCATAATGCCTTATTTCATCATTTTCTCCAAGCCCCTTTCCCGAATCTCCGTCACTGTGAATATGTCCGGCGTCGCCGGCAGGGTCAAGGCGGCAGAGTTTTTCGATTTCCTCCGGGGAATCTATTGCCTTCCTCACAGGCATACTGTCATATTCGAGCACATATATATCCACGCTGTCCGCAGGACTGTTCCTGTCCGAGGCGAAGATTGAATACTGGCCGTCATCGGTATTGATGAACAGGTAGTCATTGTAAGGAGAAGAGAACGGGAATCCCATATTGACCGGAAGTCCCCAGTCATTCAGCTCATAATCCCAGTCAGCCACGTAGAGGTCATAGCCTCCCATACCGTACAGGCCCTTGGACGCGAAGAATAGCTGGCTTCCGTCCGGGGAGAGCATAGGGTATATCTCATTGTCATCAGAGGTCATCTGTTCGCTCAGAAGACCGGGAGCTGACCAGATAGTATCCTGGTATTCAGAACGATATATATTTCTTATCCCCTCCTGGTCCTCTGAAGACCAGTAGAGCACGTCGGCATCTTCCGGTACAAATGTGGCACTGACCTTTTCGTCCGCCTTCTTGTCCAGCTGGTTAGGAACGCTCCTCCAGACACCGTCCCCGAGAGGGTAGTATAGGAAGAAATCCTTCAGCGGGAATCTCTGTCTTGCCACCACGACCGGGCTGCAGCAGAATCCGGTCATGCTCTCGCCGTTCTGTGCCTGCGCCATCAGCCTGTCAATCTCTGCCCGGGAGGTGGAGTCGGCATTGTCCTCCGCCTTCAGGAAAACCTCCACGGCGTCGCTGAACCGGTAACTCTTCATCAGAAGATCGGTCTTTGCCTTCAAAGCCCGGATATCCACCTTGAGAGAATCCCCGGATGCCGGATACGCCAGGGCGGACACGGATATGAAGCAGCAGACTGCCGCCGCTGCCAAAAAACTCATATATTGTTTCAATTTCAATCCCAAATCCCTTTCGAAAGTCATTCTTACCTTGCAAATTTAACAAATTACTGGCATAAAGTTTCTTTCTAAGAAAAAAATAGATAAATTTGCAGTCTTGTATATCGTGCCGTGCCATCCCTTGATGAAAACGGGGGTCGTGCAAAGCCTGAAAAACAGAAACTAAAATAATTAAAATAATTCAACAATGCAAAGTAAAGGCGCAATCAAATTTGTGGCGATTCTTCTCGCCATCGCCTGCATCTGGCAGCTTTCCTTCACTCTTGTGACAAGCATCCAGGAGAAC
>JALFFZ010000104.1 GCA_022777585.1 Bacteroidales bacterium
CCAGTTTGTACCTGGCCACACGCATCTTCATGAGGTCGGTCAGATCGTGAAGTCGGAAATCGAGGCTCTCGGCTGCTATGCGGCTGAATTCAATACAATTGCAGTGGACGACGGCATTGCGATGGGACACGACGGGATGCTTTACTCCCTCCCTTCCCGCGACATCATCGCAGACAGCGTGGAATACATGGTCAATGCGCACAAGGCCGATGCGATGATATGCATCAGCAACTGCGACAAGATCACCCCCGGCATGCTGATGGCCGCAATGAGGCTCAATATCCCGGCAGTCTTCGTCTCCGGAGGCCCGATGGAGGCCGGAGTGCACGGGGAAGCCAGGCTTGACCTCATCGATGCGATGGTGAAATCCGCCGACCCTTCCGTAAGCGATGCGGATGTGGAAGATATCGAGAACTCGGCCTGCCCCGGCTGCGGATGCTGCTCGGGAATGTTCACGGCCAACTCGATGAACTGTCTTACAGAGGCTATCGGTCTCTCCCTGCCTGGAAACGGCACCATTGTGGCCACCCACAAAAGACGCGCGGAACTCTTCCGCAAGGCGGCCCGCCTGATAGTCGAAAACGCCTGGAAATATTACCGTGACGGGGACGAATCCGTACTCCCGAAAAGCATCGCCACCAGACAGGCCTTCCTCAATGCGATGACTCTCGACATAGCGATGGGAGGCTCCACCAATACAGTCCTGCACCTTCTCGCAGTGGCCAATGAGGCAGGGGTGGATTTCAGGATGTCCGATATCGACGCCCTTTCCAGAAAGGTTCCATGCCTCTGCAAAGTGGCCCCGAATACTGCAAGATACCACGTCCAGGATGTCAACAGGGCCGGAGGAATAGTCTCCATAATGAAGGAGCTCGCAGACGGCGGACTCGTGGACACCAGCCTTGTGAGGGTGGACGGAATGACATTGGCGGAGGAAATCAGACTCTTCTGCATCCTGAGTCCGGAAGTCACCGACGAGGCAAAAGGCATATATTCAAGCGCCCCGGCCAACAGATACAGCACGGAAATGGCTTCCCAGTCAAATGATTACGACTCGTTCGACACCGACAGGGAAAACGGCTGCATAAGAAATCTCGGTCACGCATACACCAAGGACGGAGGACTGGGAGTCCTGTTCGGCAACATTGCCAGAAACGGCTGCGTCATCAAGACTGCCGGCGTCGATCCTTCAATCTGGAAGTTCTCCGGCCCGGCAAGGGTGTTCGACTCCCAGGAAGCTGCCTGCGACGGCATTCTCGGAGGCAGGGTCAAGGCGGGAGATGTGGTCGTCATCACATACGAAGGCCCTAAAGGAGGCCCCGGAATGCAGGAAATGCTCTATCCGACTTCCTATATCAAGTCAATGCATCTCGGCAAGGAATGCGCCCTGATTACCGACGGAAGGTTCAGCGGAGGCACATCCGGGCTCAGTATCGGACACATCTCGCCGGAAGCTGCCGCAGGTGGAGAAATCGGACTGGTCAGGGATGGGGATATCATTGAAATAGACATACCTGAGCGCAGCATCAATGTACGGCTCTCTGACGCGGAACTGGAAGAGCGCAGGGCGGCTGAACTCGCAAGGGGAACGAAGGCATTCACTCCTCCGCACAGGCAGCGCAAGGTTTCCGCAAGCCTCAGGGCATATGCCGCAATGGTCAGCTCGGCGGACAGGGGAGCGACCAGAATAATTCCTGAAGAATAATCCAATAATGCATAAAAGATAATGGAAAATGCCGATAAACAGCCGGTGACAGGTTCCGAGGCTCTGCTGAAAGCCCTGGCAGCCGAAGGGGTCGATACCATCTTCGGATATCCGGGAGGCCAGATAATGCCGGTTTATGACAGACTTTACGACTATGCCGACAGGCTCCGCCACATTCTGGTCCGCCACGAGCAGGGAGCGATTCACGCGGCTCAGGGCTATGCCAGGGTGACCGGAAAGCCGGGAGTGGTGATCGTCACCTCCGGTCCTGGTGCCACGAACGTGATTACAGGAGTGGCCGATGCCATGACAGACTCCACTCCGGTGGTGGTAATTTCAGGACAAGTGGCTTCCGCGGCACTCGGAACCGATGCCTTCCAGGAGGCGGACATCATCGGCCTTACAGGCCCGATCACCAAGTGGAACTATCAGATACGCAGGGCTGAGGATGTGGCCTGGGCAGTTTCCAGAGCATTCTACATCGCTTCTACAGGCCGTCCGGGCCCGGTAGTCCTGGATTTCACCAAGGACGCCCAGGTAGGCTTGACTGATTTCGAATTCAGGAAATGTTCATTCATACGCAGTTATGTTCCGGAACTTCCAGTTCCGATGGAGGAGGTGGCCAGGGCTGCCGTTCTCATTGACAAAGCCGAAAGACCTATGGTAGTCTATGGTCAGGGCGTTATCCTCGGAGGCGCAGAGAAGGCATTGGCCGACTTTATTGAGAAGGGTGATATCCCGGCTGCGTCCACATTGCTCGGGCTCGCCGCACTCCCTTCATCTTCAAGACTTTACCAGGGAATGATAGGTATGCACGGCAATGTCGCCCCGAATATCAAGACCAATGAATGCGATGTCCTCATTGCTGTGGGAATGCGCTTCGACGACAGGGTGACCGGTACATTGAGCAAATATGCGAAACAGGCCAAAGTCATTCACATTGACATAGATGCGTCGGAGATAGGGAAGATTGTCCCTGTAGAGGTCGGCATCAATGCGAATGCCGCCGAGGTGCTTCCGGCATTGACATCAATGATAAGCGCAAGGAGGCGTGATGCCTGGGTGGACAGCTTCTCCGAATGTGCCGGGATCGAGCGCGAAAAGGTCATTTCCCGGGAACTTCATCCGGGTGAAGGCCATATCAGAATGGGCGAAGTCATCGACAAGGTGTCCGAGGTTACAGGCGGCGGGGCCGTGATTGTCACAGACGTGGGCCAGAACCAGATGATGGCCGCCAGATACTCCAGATTCAACCGTACGAGGAGCTTCATTTCCTCAGGCGGCCTCGGGACAATGGGATTCGGACTCCCGGCTGCCATCGGCGCGAAGATGGGCGCCCCTGACAGGCAGGTATGTCTCTTCGTCGGAGACGGAGGAATCCAGATGACAATCGAGGAACTGGGTACTGTAATGCAGGAAGGCACCGGAGTCAAAGTGGTGATACTGAACAACAACTGGCTCGGAAACGTGCGTCAGTGGCAGGAGCTTTTCTTCGGGGGCCGTTATTCCGCCACGAGGATGATGAATCCGGACTACATGCTGATAGCCAAGGCCTACGGCATTGACGCAGAGGTGGTCGAGTGCAGGGAAGAGCTTGACGGGGCAGTCAGGAGAATGTTCGCCGACGACAGGCCTTACATCCTGGATGTACGTGTCATCGAGGACGGAAACGTGATGCCGATGATTCCTCCGGGAAAGGGCATTGACGAGATAATGCTTTCAGAGACAGAGTGGTACGAAAAGAAATAGAGATGGAAACCAAGAAATATACAGTAGTTATCTACACCGAGAACCAGGTCGGCGTTCTCACCCAGGTGGCCAATGTCTTCACCAGACGCAGCCTCAATATCCACAGCCTTTCGGCCAATGCTTCCGCATTTGAAGGCATCCACACCATCACGATCGACACTGTGGCCACGCCGAAGAAAATCGAGGAGACTGTGAAGCAGCTTGAAAAGAGGGTGGACACCGTAAAGGTATTTTGCTACTCTGAAGACGAGGTGGTATATCGCGAGATGGCATTGTACAAGGTCTCCACGAACAGCATGATTTCAGCGGGCAACATTGAAGCGATACTTCAGGTATACAATGCCAGGATTCTGGAAATCAACAGCAATTTCACTGTGATTTCCAAGGTCGGAACCACTGATGAAACCCGCAGGCTCTACGACGAGCTCTGCAAATGCGGTCTGATGCAGTTCCAGCGTTCCGGAAGGGCCGTGGTCTCGAGAGAAAGACAGGAACCTCTTATGGAATATCTCCGCAAGAGGGAGGAAATGAATGAAAACAGATAGTTAAATAATTAAAATTCAAACAATTATGGCAAAAATCAATTTTGGCGGAGTCGAAGAGAATGTAGTGACCCGCGAAGAGTTTCCGGTAGAAAAGGCAAGAGAAGTGCTCAAGGGTGAGACCATCGCCGTGCTCGGCTATGGCGTTCAGGGCCCGGGCCAGTCTCTCAACCTGAAGGACAACGGCCTCAATGTCATTGTAGGCCAGCGTCCAGGCAAGACCTACGACAAGGCTGTGGCTGACGGCTGGGTACCTGGCGAGACCCTCTTCAGCATCGAGGAGGCCTGCGAAAGGGGCAGCATCATAATGTGCCTTCTTTCCGACGCTGCAGTGATGTCCGTATGGCCGACCATCAAGAAGCATCTCACCGCCGGCAAGGCCCTCTATTTCTCACACGGTTTCGCCATCACCTGGAGCGACAGGACAGGCTGCGTTCCACCTGCTGACGTGGACGTGATCATGGTTGCTCCGAAGGGCTCGGGAACATCATTGCGCTCCCTCTTCCTCGAGGGCCGCGGAATCAACTCTTCATACGCAATCGCACAGGATTACACCGGAAAGGCATACGACAGGACCATCGCCCTCGGAATCGGCATCGGTTCAGGCTACCTCTTCGAGACCACTTTCCGCAGAGAGGCCGTTTCTGACCTTACCGGTGAGCGCGGCTCCCTCATGGGTGCCGTTCAGGGTCTTTTCCAGGCCCAGTACGAGGTTCTCAGGGAGAACGGACACACTCCAAGCGAGGCCTTCAACGAGACAGTGGAGGAGCTCACGCAGTCACTCATGCCGCTCTTTGCCCAGAGGGGTATGGACTGGATGTATGCAAACTGCTCTACAACCGCACAGAGGGGCGCCCTCGACTGGTACCCGAGATTCAAGGATGCCATCAAGCCTGTGATGCAGCAGCTCTATCAGAGTGTCGCTGAAGGTACTGAGGCACAGATCTCGATAGACTCCAACTCCAAGCCTGATTACCGAGAGGGTCTCGAGAAGGAGCTCAAGGTCCTGCACGACAGCGAGATGTGGAAAACCGCAGAGACAGTACGCTCACTGCGTCCGGAGAACAAGTAATGCTTCCGGAAATCAATTGATTTTATGGAAAAGAATCGCGTATATTTCTTTGACACTACCCTGAGGGACGGGGAGCAGGTGCCTGGATGTCAGCTCAATACGGTTGAGAAAATCCAGGTCGCCAAGGCTCTCGAGACCCTTGGGGTGGATGTTATCGAGGCCGGTTTCCCGGTCTCCAGCCCGGGTGATTTCAACTCGGTCATCGAGATTTCGAAGGCGGTTACCTGGCCGACCATCTGCGCCTTGACAAGGGCGGTGGAGAAGGATATAGAAGTCGCCGCCGAGGCCTTGAAATATGCCAAGCACGGCCGTATCCATACCGGCATAGGCACGTCCGACTCCCATATCCGCTACAAGTTCAACTCCAACCGCGAGGAAATCCTCGAGCGCGCCGTGAAGGCGGTGCGTTACGCGAGGAAGTTCACTGACGACGTGGAGTTCTATGCTGAGGATGCCGGAAGGACTGACAATGAATACCTTGCGAGAGTAATCGAGGCCGTGATCAATGCCGGGGCCACCGTTGTCAACATTCCTGATACCACCGGATATTGCCTACCGTCGGAATATGGGGCGAAGATCAAATATCTCTGCGACAATGTCCCGAACATCGACAAGGCCATAATCTCCACTCATTGCCACAATGATCTGGGAATGGCCACGGCCAACACCATGGCCGGCATAATGAACGGTGCAAGGCAATGCGAGGTCACAATCAACGGCATAGGCGAAAGGGCAGGAAACACCGCCCTCGAGGAAATTGCGATGATTCTGAAATCACACAGGGAGCTCGGACTCTCTTCCAATATCAACACTTCGGGAATATATCCTCTGAGCCGCACGGTCTCCAACCTCATGAACATGCCTGTCCAGCCGAACAAGGCGATTGTCGGAAGGAACGCCTTTGCGCATTCATCCGGCATCCACCAGGACGGGGTCCTGAAGAATGTGAGCACCTACGAAATCATTGACCCTAAGGATATCGGTCTGGATACCAATTCGATAGTCCTCACCGCAAGAAGCGGTCACGCTGCATTGAAATACAGGCTTGAGAGCCACGGAGTGCATCTGAGCAAGGAGAAACTGGACAAGGTTTACCAGGAATTCCTCCTGCTTGCGGACAAGAAGAAGGAAATCAATGACGATGATATCCTGATGCTTGCAGGTGCCGAGAGGACAGGCGAGCGAGTGGTCAAGGTGGACTGGCTCCAGGCTACCAGCGGTGTCGGAATGAAGCCTGTGGCTTCTGTCGGACTTGATATCGCCGGGGAAAAATTCGAGGCTGCAGCTACCGGCAACGGTCCTGTGGATGCCGCCATCAATGCCCTCCGCCAGATAATCAAGAGAAAGATCACCATCAACGAGTTTACTATCCAGGGCATCAGCAAGGGCTCTGACGACTGCTGCAAGGTGCATATGCAGGTGGAGTACGAAGGCCACATCTTCTACGGCTTTGCCGCCAGCACCGACATTGTCACAGCCTCCATCGACGCCTATGTTGACTGCATAAACAAAATCCATTCTATTTGATGAATACTTTATTTGACAAAATCTGGGACTCCCACGTGGTCGATATGATTGACGGCGGCCCGTCCCAGCTCTATATCGACAGGCTGTATTGCCACGAGGTCACAAGTCCGCAGGCTTTCGACGGATTGAGGGCCAGGGGAATAGGCTGTCTCAGGCCGGAAAAGATATACTGCATGCCTGACCACAACACTCCTACGAGGAATCAGGACAAGCCTATTGCCGACCCGGTGTCGAAAAGCCAGGTTGGCACCCTTGCGGCCAATGCCGCCGAATTCGGGCTGACACATTTCGGAATGATGGACAGCCGCAACGGAATCATCCACGTGGTCGGTCCGGAGAGGGGACTCTCCCTCCCGGGAATGACCATTGTCTGCGGCGATTCCCACACTTCCACACACGGTGCCGTGGGGGCTGTCGCCTTCGGAATCGGAACCAGCGAGGTGGAAATGGTGATGGCCTCCCAGTGCATTCTCCAGCAGAAGCCCAAGTCAATGAGAATCAGCGTGGAAGGCAAGCTTGGAAAGGGCGTCACACCGAAGGATGTGGCCCTGTACATAATGAAGAGAATCACTACTTCAGGTGCCACAGGCTATTTTATTGAATATGCGGGAAATGTAATCAAGGAAATGTCGATGGAAGGCCGTCTTACCCTCTGCAACCTCTCCATAGAGATGGGAGCCAGGGGTGGCTTCATTGCCCCGGACGAGATCACTTTCGCATATCTGAAGGGCCGCGAGCATTCTCCTGAAGGGGAGGACTGGGACAGGGCCGTGGAGTATTGGAAGACCCTCAGGAGCGGAGACGATGCGGTTTTCGACAAGGAAATCGTGTACGATGCCGCCGAGATAGGCCCGATGATAACCTATGGAACCAATCCCGGAATGGGAATGGAGATCACCGGCAGCATCCCGGATCTCGGATCGATAGCTGCCGAAGGTCGGGAATCATTCTCCAAGTCATTGAAATACATGGGTTTCAATCCCGGGGAAAGCCTGCTCGGCAAGCCCGTGGACTATGTCTTCCTCGGTGCCTGCACCAATGGCAGGATAGAGGATTTCAGGGCATTCGCATCCATTGCGGCCGGTCGGAAAAAGGCGCCGGGAATAACTGCCTGGCTCGTGCCGGGCTCCTGGATGGTGCTTGAGCAGATCCGCAGGGAGGGCATTGACAGGATACTTGAGGAGGCGGGATTCGAAATCCGCCAGCCTGGCTGCTCGGCCTGCCTTGCAATGAATGAGGACAAGATTCCTGCCGGCAAATACAGCGTTTCCACCAGCAACCGCAATTTCGAGGGCCGTCAGGGTCCGGGTGCGAGGACAATGCTCGCCAGCCCGCTCACCGCTGCGGCCGCCGCTGTAACCGGAGTGATAACAGACCCAAGAACCTTGATGCAATGAAACAGAAATTCGACATAATAGAGAGCACCTGCGTGCCTCTTCCGCTTGAGAATGTGGATACCGACCAGATTATTCCGGCCCGTTTCCTCAAGGCCACGACCAAGGATGAGAAATTCTTCGGGGATGCCCTGTTCCGCGACTGGAGATATGAGAATGACGGGACACCGAAGCCTGATTTCGTACTGAACAGGCCTGAATTCAGCGAAAAGCCTCACGAAGGCTGCCATCAGATTCTGGTGGCCGGGAAGAACTTCGGCTCCGGTTCCAGCCGCGAGCATGCCGCCTGGGCTATCGCAGGCTACGGGTTCAGGGTGGTGATTTCCAGCTTCTTCGCCGATATTCACAAGAATAATGAATTGAACAATTTCGTCCTGCCTGTAGTGGTCTCGGAGGACTTCCTCGCTGAACTCTTCGCCACATTGGCATCTGATCCGCAGGCCCGCGTCAGGGTGGACGTTCCTTCACAGACAGTCCGCAATCTCAGCACCGGCAGGGAGGAGAAGTTCGAGCTGAGCGCATACAAGAAATACTGTCTTATGAATGCGCTCGACGACATTGACTATCTCCTTGAGCACAAGGACAGAATCGAGGCTTATGAAAAGGCTTCATCGAGGTATTGAAGATGACTGGAACTATAGAAATACTTGATACTACTCTTCGCGACGGCGAACAGACTTCGGGCGTCTCCTTCAATGACGAGGAGAAGCTCACTCTTGCGAAGATCCTGCTGGAAGATCTGGGCGTGAACCGCATTGAGGTAGCCTCTGCAAGGGTTTCTCAAGGAGAGTTGTCCGCTTTCAGGAAGATTTGCGCCTGGGCCGAGACCGCCGGAAGACTGGAGCAGGTCGAGGCTCTCGGCTTCGTGGACGGCGGGCAGTCCATCAGATGGATCTCGGAGTCCGGAGGCCGTGTGCTCAACCTTCTGGCGAAGGGCTCATTGAAACACGTCACGACTCAGCTGGGCAAGACTCCGGAGCAGCATTGGAATGATATCCTCAGGGACGTGGCCCTTGCACATGCCGCAGGACTGGGCGTGAACATCTATCTCGAGGACTGGTCCAATGGAATGAAAGACAGCCCCGAATATGTCAAGTCAATGGTAGATGCATTGAAAGACAGCGGGATAAGGAGATTTATGCTGCCTGACACCCTGGGAGTCCTTTCCCCGGAACAGACGGCTGAGTTCGTGGGGATAATGGTTTCGGAATTCCCGGATCTGCATTTCGACTTCCACGGACACAATGATTACGACCTCTCCGTGGCCAATTCCGCAGCGGCGGTCAAGGCCGGCGCAAGGGGAGTGCACACCACTGTGAACGGGCTCGGCGAACGTACCGGAAATACTCCGGTCGCCAGTTTCCTCGGTGTGCTGAACGACCATCTCAAGGTAGCCAACACTCTGAAGGAGACCGAATTGACTCACGTCTGCAGATATGTGGAGAGCATTTCCGGGATAAGGATTCCCGAGAACAAGCCGATAGTTGGAGCCGCTGTGTTCACGCAGAGCGCCGGCATTCACGCGGATGGTGACAAGAAAGGTCATCTCTATGAGAATCAGCTTCTTCCGGAGAGATTCGGCCGTGTCAGGAAATACGCCCTCGGCAAGACCAGCGGCAAGGCCAATATAGCCAAGAATCTCGAAGAACTCGGCATCAGGCTTACCTCCGACCAGATCCGGAAGGTTACGGAGAGGGTAGTCGAACTCGGAGACAAGAAGGAGATGGTGACCACGGAGGACCTGCCTTTCATCATTTCCGATGTGCTCAAAGGAGAGTTCAGCCAGGGCGAGGACCGGATCAAGGTAGTCAATTATTCCCTCCAGCTGGCCAGGGGAATGCGGCCGGTCGCCACGATCCGTATCAGTATCGAAGGCGTTGAATATGAGGAGGTCTCATCCGGAGCCGGACAGTATGACGCCTTCATGAAGGCATTGTGGAAAGTATATGACAGGCTTGGAAAGCCGCATCCCGTGCTCCTGGACTATCAGGTCGGCATTCCTCCCGGCGGAAAGACTGACGCCCTTGTACAGACCATGATTACCTGGGACTGGAAGGGCTCCGAGCTCAAGACCAGGGGACTTGACGCTGACCAGACCGAGGCGGCCATCAAGGCCACTTTCAAAATGTTGAATCTGATAGAAAATCTGAAATAGAATATGAATCTGAAAATCGCAAAGCTTCCGGGTGACGGTATCGGACCGGAAGTAGTGGAGCAGGCCGTCAAGGCCGTGGACGCAGTCTGCGAAAAGGCCGGCCACAAGGCAGAGTATACCTTCGGATATGTCGGAGCCTGCGCAATAAGGAAATTCGGGGACGCATTCCCGGAGGAGACATTCCGGATCTGCATGGACAGCGACGCCGTCCTTTTCGGCGCAGTTGGCGACCCTGAGTTCGACAACAATCCCACCGCCAAGGTAAGGCCGGAGCAGGGCCTGCTTGCAATGAGGAAGAAACTCGGCCTCTTCGCCAATCTCCGTCCGGTCGAGACGTTCAGCGCCCTGGTGCATAAGAGCCCTCTCAGGAAAGAGCTGGTTGATGGCGCTGACTTCCTTTGTGTCAGGGAGTTGACAGGCGGAATGTACTTCGGGGAGAAGGGCAGGAAAGACAATGGCGACACTGCCTGGGACACCAATATCTACCACAGGTACGAAGTTGAGCGCATACTCCGCCTTGCATACGACTACGCCCGTCTCCGCCGCAGCCATCTTACCGTGGTGGACAAGGCCAATGTGCTCGAGTCATCCCGTCTCTGGCGCCAGATAGCCCAGGAGCTCGCTCCTGAATATCCTGACGTGACCACCGACTACATGTATGTGGACAATGCGGCAATGAAGCTCATCACCGGCCCGAAATTCTTCGATGTCCTCGTGACTGAAAATACCTTCGGAGACATTCTCACAGACGAGGCAAGCTGCGTTTCCGGCTCGATGGGCCTGCTTGCATCGGCCTCCATCGGCGAGCATACCGGTGTGTTCGAGCCTATTCACGGTTCCTATCCCCAGGCCGCAGGCAAGAATATAGCAAATCCTCTCGCCACCATCCTCTCTGCCGCGATGATGTTCGAATATGCCTTCCAGATGAAGGAGGAGGGCCGCATGATCAGGGAGGCTGTGAAGGCTTCCATCGATGCCGGCATTGTCACAGAGGACCTTGCTGACGGCGGAAAGGCCTATTCCACATCGGAAGTCGGCGACTGGGTGGCTGATTATATCATGAAACATTGATTTTTCCTTAGCAGATATTTAATACGATAACATATGTCACAGATTAATTGGCAATCGCTCGGGTTCGACGCATACCGCACCAGAACCCTCGTAACCGCCCGATGGAAGGACGGAAAATGGTCGGATATTTCAGAATCGGAAGATTTTGCATTTCACCTGGATCCTTTCACCTGTGTATTCCACTATGCATTTTCCTGCTTCGAGGGTCTCAAGGCCTTCACCCAGAAGGATGGCAAGATCGTGATTTTCAGGCCTTTCGAGAATGCCCACAGGCTTCAGAGAACGGCCGGATTCCTCGGTCTGCCGGCTCCGTCCGACTCGATGTTCATCGAGATGTGCGAGAGGTGTGTGAAGTCCAACATGGAGTTTCTCGCCCCTTACGGACACGATGCTTCCCTCTATCTCAGGCCTCTTCTCCTCGGAGCCCAGCCAAAGATGCAGCTCACCCCTCCTGACGAGGCAATCTTCGCCGTGATGTGCGCTCCTGCAGGCCCGTATTACGGAGCCAACATGCGCTCATTCTCCGGAGTAATTCCTCTGAACTATGACAGGGCAGCCCCCAAGGGCTCTGGAAGCTACAAGGTAGGCGCGAACTATGCTGCCACCTTCCGTCCATATCAGATTGCCCACGAGCAGGGCTACAGCGAGCTCCTCTACCTGAACTCGAAGACTCACGAATACGTGGATGAGTTCGGCTCTTCCAACTTCTTCGGTATCAAGGGCAATACATACGTGACGCCGCTTTCTGACAGTGTGCTTCCTTCAATCACCAACAAGTCCCTTCAGGAAATCGCCGTCGATCTCGGAATGAAGGTTGAGAAGCGTCCGGTCAGGCTGGAGGAACTCTCTGAATTCGAGGAGGCGGGAGGCTGCGGAACAGCCGTCGTGATCACTCCGATGTCACATATCGATGTCAAGGAAGTGCTTGAGGAGGAGGCTGTGAAGACAGTTTACCGCTATCTTCCTGACGGTGAGGTGGGCCCTGTATGCGCAAAGCTCTACAAGACCATCACCTCGATTCAGAAGGGAGAAATCGAGGATATCCACGGCTGGTGCCACGAGATAAGATAATGATGACGGCTCACCTGCCCGGCTAGTCCCGGGACAATGAGAATTCATCGCTGTCGGCGAGGACCGGAAATGAAGCGCGCAAATCTGCGAGAGTCTTCAGATCCACCTCGCCGGCAACCGTTTCAGCAACTCCGTCCCGGCAGACCGCAATCGGCTTCCCGAGCGGGTCCAGAATCACGGAACCTCCGTCATAAACGCAGGAAGGATCCTTGCCTACACGGTTTGCAGCCACTACAAAGCATTGATTTTCAATGGCTCTGGCTCGGAGCAACGTGTCCCAGGCATATCTCCTCTGGACAGGCCAGCTGGCCACGCAGAGCATCACGTCGTAATCCTTCCGGTTCCTGGACCATACCGGGAAACGGAGGTCGTAACATACTGTGAGAAGGAATCTTGCACCCTTCCATTCTGCTATTGCACGCCTGTTTCCGGCACGGTACTGCCGGCCCTCTCCTCCGTAATTGAAAAGATGTCTCTTGTCGTAATAAACGACCTTATCCGGGGTGACGAAATAAAAGCGGTTGACCCTCATCCCGTCTTCCAGGCCGAGGGCAATGCTGCCGGCTACCGCGCAATTCCTCCTCTTCGCTTCTTCCTGCATGAAGGCCAGGCCTTCCGAAGGCTGGGTTTCGCAATTGCCGTTGAAGCCGGTGGTGAACATTTCAGGAAGGACATAGAGGTCTGCATCCGGCTCCCTGTCCATCATAGTGCGGGCTGCGGCAATGTTTCCCGCAATGTCGCCCCAGATTATATCCGATTGGATTACGGCTATTTTCATTGTTTAGTCCGTTTATAGTTCAGACATAAGTCTCCGTACCGTCCTCACGGCCTCGCCGCTCGGCATTATCCAGAGGCAGGCGATGGCGACAATGGCGGCAAAGCCGGCAAGATATGATATGAAGGAGTTGAACACAACCGCAGCTGCCGCTGAGAGAATCATCAGGACCAGCATTGCCACTCCTCTAAGGACCCTGCTCCTGTTTCCCTCCCTGAATGAAGCCGCATATCTGAAAATGGTCTTTCCGTCCTCTTTCCGCTCCCCGGCATACTCTATCCTGCACGATATGTACTTCTTTCTCCACAAGTTCGACCTGTCCACGAAAAGGTCGAAATCTCCGGTCGAGTCCGGAAGGGCAATGCCTTCCAATTCTCTGGCTTCCAGTACTTTGCCTGTTTCCTTAAGGTTGGCCTTGACCTGGCCTATGCAGGTCCCGAAACCGTTCTCGCTCTCGAACAGCTTCATCCCCGCATCCATCATCTGGACTCTTGTGTCAAATTTTCTCATTGAAATGAATTTTCTTCCTGCAAAAATACATTATTTCAGCCTGTTTTCTCACAAGTTTTGACTAATTTTGCGTTCCTATGGGAATTTCGAGTCCAGATTCCGTCAGAGCAGTCCTGAAGGAAAGGGGTTGCTGCGTGATTATGCCGACATACGACAATGCCGGCACTCTTTCGGATGTAATATCCTCTGTACTGGAATATTGTGACGACCTGATTGTCATTAATGACGGCTGTACAGACGGAACTCCGGAAATCCTGAAGAAATTCGGACAGAAAATCGATGTCCTGACCCATCCCTTCAACTGGGGAAAAGGAGTTGCCCTGAGAAATGGACTCGAAAGGGCGATGGAACGCGGTTTCAGCCACGCAATCAGCATCGATTCGGACGGTCAGCATTCAGCGTCAGACATCGCAGGCTTCGCGAAAGCCCTGCAGGAGATGCCCGGGACCCTGGTTGTCGGGGCTAGAAACCTCAATGCTGACGGAATGCCTGGAGGGAACACTTTCGCCAATAAATTCTCCAATTTCTGGTTCCGGCTGGAGACGGGAATCAGTCTCCAGGATACCCAGTCAGGGTACAGGCTCTATCCTCTAGACAGCATTGACCTTTCCGGGAAGTTCACCGGAGGCTATGAATTCGAACTGGAGATACTGGTCTATTCCGCCTGGAAGGGAGTGAAGGTGGCCAACATCCCGGTGTCGGTGAGCTATCCTCCGGACAGGGTATCGCATTTCAAGCCCTTCCGGGATTTCGCCAGAATCAGCATTCTGAACACCATACTTGTGGCCATCTGCTTTTTCTGGAGGTGGCCGGCCTCATTCTTCAGGAAACTTACCTGGACTAACGTCAAGTCGTTCATTGACAGGAATATAATTCATTCGCCGGAGAGCAATGCCAGGATCGCATCCTCCGTGATGCTGGGCTGCTTCATGGGAATCCTGCCCATATGGGGCTACCAGATGGTATGCGCATTCGCCCTGGCCCATCTCCTGAAGCTGAACAAGGTCATCGTGCTGGTCGCATCCAACATCAGCCTTCCTCCGCTCATCCCTTTCATCATTTTCGGAAGCTACTGGCTAGGCTGCACTGTACTCGGACAGCCAATGATTTTCTCCATGGACAATTTCTCATTGGAAGTCGCAGGTACCGTGCTGCTTCAGTATATACTGGGGGCGGTGCTGCTCGCCGCATTGGTGTCGGCGCTGTCCTGGCTCCTTACGTTCACGGTTCTGCTCGCCTGCGGAAGGCATAATAAGCATAACAAGATAGGCTGATGTCCGCATTTTTCATATCGCTCTACAATTACTTTCAGAGGCACAGGAAGATATTCTGGGGCTCCATGTTCCTGACGTTCGCAGTGGCGGCATATTTCGCGGCAGGGATAGGGATCGAGGAGAACATTACGGCATTCTTCCCGGAAAACGGCAATTCCGCCGTGATGAAGGACGTGTTTTCCAATCTGAAAGTCAGCGACAAGATTATCGTCTGTTTCTCCGGGGAAGACTCGGAGGAGGCCTCGGACAGTCTGGAGGCCATGCTGTCAGTCAACCCGGATTTTTCCGCATCCTATTCAGGGGGCGTGCCGGGCGATGCTTCCGATGAACTGATATCCTTCGTGCGGGATAATCTCCCGGTTTTCCTTGATGACGAAGGATTTGCTGAACTGGACAGGCTGCTTGACCCGGCCCATGTGGATTCGCTCCTGAGAAATGACTGGCTGACCCTGGTCTCTCCGGCCGGATTTGCCATGAAGGACATCATTATGTCCGACCCTTTCTGCCTGTCTGTCAAGCTTTTGCCTAAAACGGCCCAGCTTAATCCCGCATCCGGGTATCAGGCCGTTGACGGAAGAATCTATACTCCTGACGGGAAAATGATGCTGGCCTTCATCGAACCCGAGCACGGCACGGGAGAGACCGGAAGCAACGACCGTCTGGTTACCGTCATCGAGAATTCCATAGGGAAGGTGTCGGCAATGTTTCCGAATCTGGAAATCAGATATTTCGGTGGCCCTGCAGTGGGCGTCTATAATGCCAGGCAGATAAAGAAGGATACTTTCCTGACCTCCATAGTCGCGCTGATTGTCATCATTCTCTTCATCCTCGCCGTGTTCAAGCGGAGGAAGTCGGTATTTCTGATTCTGTGCCCGGTTCTGTACGGCGGGGTGGTGGCATTGGCATTGACTTCGATTTTCCAGGACAGCATTTCCGGCATCGCGGTGGGAGCTGGAGCTGCCATCATGGGCATTGCCCTGAGCTATTCCATCCACATGCTGGCCCATCAGAACCACGTGAAGGATGTGCGGCAGCTTCTCGAAGAGATAGCCTCGCCTCTCATCATAGGCAGCATAACCACGATAGGGGCATTCCTGGGCCTGCTTTTCACTTCTTCGAACCTGCTGCGGGATTTCGGACTCTATGCCGCCTTCACCCTGGTCGGGACGATGTTCTTCTGCCTGGTCTTCCTGCCGCAGTTCCTCGAGGGCAGCGAGCATCTGAAGGAGGGGCGGATTCTGAGGGCCGTGGAAAGGTTCACCTCGCGGAAATTCGAGAACAGCCGGTGGCTCCTGGCCTGTCTTGCGGTGTTGACTGCAATATGCTGTTTCACGTCGGGAAAGGTGCGGTTCAACAGCGACATGACCTCGCTGAACTATTGGGATCCGCAGCTGGAGGAGACGGGCCGCATTCTGGATTCGCAGGGCGACCCGGATGTCAAGTCCGTCCTGGTGGTAAGCACCGGTACCGACGAGGCAGAGGCCTTCGACACATATCTCAGGACCTGCGCCAGACTGGATTCCCTCAGGGATGCAGGACTGGTCCTGGGCAGGGATTCCGCCTCGTTCTTCCTTGTCCCTCCGGCTGAAAGGGCAGCCAGGCTCGCCAGATGGAAGGCATGGTGGACAGAGGAAAGGAAGGATTCGCTGAAATCCCTGACAAGGGAGGCCGCAATTCGCAACGGATTCAGGGACAATGCTTTCGACAATGCCATAGAGTCTCTTTCCAATGCCGGAGCAGGCCCGGACTACTTCGGTGATGCCCCTGTGGCCCTGTCGGCCTGGACAGGCGAGTCCGATACCCGAAAAATGCTGATTTCCAAGGTGGATTTTCCTTTGGCAGATATCGGGCAGGCATATTCGGCCCTTGATGCCCCGGGCGTGGTCGTCTTCGACCAGGGTTATTTTGCCAACAAGGCCGCGGAGAACATCAACAATGACTTCTACCTGATTCTCTACATTTCCTCAGTCCTCATCTTCTTCGTCCTGTGGCTGTCTTTCGGCCGCATTGAACTGGCCATGCTGAGTTTCCTGCCGATGCTTCTGAGCTGGGTTCTCATCATAGGAATTATGGGCATTCTGGGGATTGAGTTCAACATCGTGAACATCATTCTCTCCACCTTCATTTTCGGAATGGGGGATGATTTCAGCATATTCATACTGGAGGGACTCCTGCAGAAGTACAAGACGGGAAGGGAACTCCTGGTTTCGCACAAGACGGCCATATTCTTTTCATCCTTCACGATGATTGTGGGCATAGGGGCCCTGATTTTCGCAGGCCATCCCGCCCTGCATTCAATCGCAGTGATCACCATTCTCGGAATGATAGCCACAGTGCTGGTGGCCTATATGCTGGAGCCGTTGATTTTCAATGTCTTCGTTACCGCTCCGACCTCTGCCGGCAAGCCTCCTTATACATTGTGGTCCTTTGTGCGGGACATATATTACTATGTTCCGGTGCTGACAGGCGGCTTCTTTCTCCTGCTCTTCGGCATTCTCATTCAGGCTCTTCCCCTGGGACGGGAAAGAAGGCGTTCGCTCATCGCGGCCGGGATGCACAGAGGCTGCAGGCTGATGCTGCGGGTGATGCCTTTCATACATTTCCGCAGATTCGGACCGGACAGTGAGAAGATTGATGTCTGGAAAGGCGCATCCGGCGTCGTGGTGGCCAACCATCAGTCCTCCCTGGATGTGTTCGTTATTGCGGCATTGTTCCCGAAGGTCAAGTTCCTGGTGGCCGACTGGGTGGCCAAGTCTCCGCTTTTCTCCCTGATAACCAGGATGCTGGGCTATTATTCCAAATCCGATGGATACGAGGCCGTGAAAGCCAGCCTGAAGGAAGACATCGACAACGGATGGTGCATCGCGATCTTCCCTGAAGGAACAAGGTCGCCGGACGGAAAGATAAGACGTTTCCACAAGGGGGCCTTCTATATGGCCTCGGAACTCGGGGTTCCGCTGATTCCGGTGGCTATCTACGGCAACAGGAGGATAATGCCCAAGAACGACGGCTTCAATATGACTGAGGGGCTCTCGGTCGCCCGCATTCTCCCTGTCATCGATGCCGGAAATATTGAGTATCACAAGCTTACGACAATGGTCGAGAGCCTTGTCAAGACTGCCTCGGAGGAACTTGAAAACAGGTATGACAGTCCGGAGAATCCGTATTTCAGGAAGGCTCTGGAGTCATGCTACATTTACAAGGGCCCTGTGACCGAGTGGTACGTGAGGGTAAAGACCGGCCTTGAGGACTGCTATTCGGCTTACAATGAGGTTCTTCCGGAGAGCGGAACTATCACGGACATCGGTTGCGGGATGGGGCAGATGGCATTGATGCTTTCGATGTACAGGCCGCAGCGACGGATTCTCGGGATTGACTATGACTCATCCAAGATAGAGGTGGCGGAGAACTGCTGGGTAAAGAAGACATTGCCGTTGCTGGAATTCAGGTGCGCCGATGCCATGGAAACCGATTTCCCGGAAAGCGACGCCTTCATCATCAGCGATATGCTGCATTATCTTCCTGAGGAGCAGCAATTTGCATTGCTCGAGAAATGCCTGTCCAGATTGCGTCCCGGAGGGGTCATCCTGGTACGCGAGGGCAATTCCTCGGATGTGAAGGGACAGAAGATGACGGCTCTGTCCGAGGTTATGTCAACGAGGGTCTTCAGTTTCAACAAGACTTCCGGCAAACTGCATTTCACCTCAGCTTCCATCCTGCGGGACTATGCCGCAAGACTCGGGATGGACTTCTCGGAGGTGCACAAGAACCGCCTCTCTGCCAATACATTGTATATGTTCAAAACCACTGGCTTATGAAGAGGATTCTGAAAATCATAATCGGCCTGCTTGCGGGACTTGCCGCAATCCTCGCCGCCGCTGCCCTTGCAATCATAGTCCTGCACTCCTCCGCCGATATGGAAGAGCCGGAATTTACGCCATCCCCGGGAGTCGCGGAATGTTCAGACAGCCTGAGGGTATGGAAGGACAACTACTTGAGATTCGACAGGTCAGGATTGATGGAAATGCGCATTTCCGGCTCCGCCTTCGAGAGGGGAGAGGCTATCGGAAAACTTGCCCCGGACCTGCTGAAAGCCCAGGAGAAGGCGTTTGTGGACAAACTCTATGAACTTGTCCCTTCGGAGTTCTACAGACGTTTCCTGATGTATTTCATATATATATTCAACCGGGATCTGGGAAAGAATGTCCCTCTTGAATACCGCAGGGAAATAAAGGCAATGTCGGAGTACTGCAGCAGGGAATACGATGCCTACGGAAATCCCTATGAGAGGCAGATGCAGTACCATTCCGCCCACGACATCGGCCACGTGATGCAGGATTACATGCTTGTGGGCTGTACATCCTTCGCCGTCTGGGGGGATGAGAGCGAGGACGGAGAAATTATCGCAGGCAGGAATTTCGACTTCTATATGGGCGAGGACTTCGCCGGAAGGAACATTGTCCTGGTAGAGAAGCCGGATTCCGGATATGCTTATGTATCAGTTACATGGCCGGGCATGACAGGAGTCCTTTCCGGGATGAACGAGAAGGGCCTGACCGTATCCATCAATGCCTCGAAGCTTGAGACTCCGAAGATGTCGGCCACACCGGTCTCGATTCTGGCTAAGGAGATTCTGCAATATGCTTCCGACATTGAGGAGGCCGTCTGCATCGCCCGTGCCGCGAAGACATTCGTAAGCGAATCATTCCTGATATGCTCGGCTTCGGACGGACGTGCCGCTGTGATTGAGAAGACTCCTTCAGAAATGGCCGTTTACGATCCGGCAGCCAATGATCCTGAATGTTGCAGGGTTGTCTGTGCAAATCATTATCAATCAGACCTTTTCAGAGACAGGGAAGAGAATGTTGCGAATCTTCGCGAGAGCGATTCCGGTCATCGTTTCCGCCGTGTGGAGGAGTTGCTGGATTCGCTCGGCAAAATCGGTCCGGAATCTGCTGCATTGATACTGAGAGACCGCAGGGGTGCAGGCGGCAAGGATATCGGCATGTGCAATGAACTGTCTATCAATCAGCTGCTTGCAATGCATTCGGTCATTTTCAGGCCTTCTTCGCGAGAAATCTGGGTTTCCACCTATCCGTGGCAATGCGGTGAGTTCATCCGTTTCTGCCTGGATGACATCCTGGATTCCCCTGTACCACCGTATCACAGGGACAGTTCGGAGGACATACCTGAGGACGCCTTCCTCCATTCAGAATCATTCAGAAACCTTCTGAAGTTCAAGCGGGTCAGTGCCGGAATCAGGTCAGCAATCTCTTCAGGGACTGAAATTCCCGAAGATTCGATATCGGCCTATATCGGCCTTAATCCTTTGTATTACAATGCATATAACCTTGCAGGTGACTATTGCCTTACAAGAGGCGATGAGGATAATGCTTGTGAACTATGGAAAAAATCATTAACTTTCGCCATGAAATTGCAGGAACGCAATCTCATTGAAAAGAAAATAGTGAGGTATAAATGATGAATATGGGACGTAATCAAGGTATCCAATTCCTTTCCCGGGTGGAAATCCGGGCATATCAGGAGAAACGGATGGCCGAGACTTTGGACTATGTGTCGAAAAAATCTCCTTTCTATAGCAAGCTATTCAGTGACAATCACATAGATATTTCCAAAATTCGCTCTCTTGATGATCTGTCCTGCATTCCTGTCACCACGAAGCCGGACTTGCAGAGCCGAAATCAGGATTTTGTCTGCGTTCCGCCTTCGGAAATAGTGGATTATCCCACGACATCAGGCACTCTCGGCGACCCGGTCACATTTGCCGAGACGGAATCCGATCTCGAGCATCTTGCCTACAATGAGTTCCTTTCCTTTTCCACGGCAGGCTGCACCAGGGACGACATCATACAGCTGATGGTCACCATCGACCGTCGCTTCATGGCAGGCCTGGCATATTTTCTCGGAGCCAGGAAACTCGGCATGGGCTCGGTGAGAGTCGGTAACGGAATCCCTGAACTTCAATGGGATACCATCAGGAGAATCCATCCTACTGTGGGAATGGCCGTGCCGTCATTCCTGATCAAACTGATAGATTTCGCGGAGTCGCACGGGATTGACTACCGCGCTTCCTCATTGAGGAAATGCGTCTGCATCGGCGAGGCTCTGCGCGATCCGAAGACCTTCGAATTGAACACCCTCGGTCAGGTCATACACGAGAAATGGCCTGAACTCGAGCTGTATACGACCTATGCGTCCACTGAGATGCAGCACAGCTTCACGGACTGCAGCTATTTCAACGGAGGTCATCTCCAGCCTGAATTGCTGATCGTGGAGTTCCTTGACGACAATGACAGGCCGGTTCCAGAAGGCGAGGCCGGCGAGGTCACAATCACGACTCTCGGCGTGACCGGAATGCCTCTCGTGAGGTTCAAGACCGGAGATATGGTCTATCATTACGACGAACCTTGCCGGTGCGGGCGAAATACAGTGAGAGTCAGCTCGGTAGTGGGACGCAAGCGGCAGATGATCAAGTTCAAGGGAACGACTCTCTATCCACCCGCCCTCTTCGACATCCTGGACAATATCCCGGAGGTGAAAAACTATGTGGTGGAGGTTGGAACGAGCAGCATCGGTACCGACGACGTGCTTGTCCATGTCGGCACTCTCAACCCGTCCGAACGCTTCGAGAAGGAAATCAAGGATATATTCAGGGCCAAGGTCAGGGTCGCACCTTCCGTCATCTTCCATGACCCGGAGGAAGTTGCAAGGATGATTTACCCGCCTATGAGCCGCAAGCCCGTGAAATTCATTGACAACAGATAATGATTGATATTATGAAAAAGATGTTTTTGACAATGGCCGCAATCTTTAGTGGATTTGCGTTCTCAATGGCTCAGAACCCGGCTAACTGGGAGCAGAAGTTGACGTTCTACGGCATAGATTTCAGCATGACCAAGGTTGTGGGCGCAAGTGAGACCCCAGAGGAATTCTTAGAGGCATTCTCCGGAATTAACTCATTGTTGCTGAGTGAGCCGGAGAAGTATGTTCATCCTCTTGCAACAAGGCTGAAAACTGATATTGACGCAGTTGATATCGATCCTGTTCTGGCTGTGATAAAGGAAATTGACCCGGAGGAAATCAAAATCAACAAATCCGCTGACTTGCTCTCGGAAGACGATCTCAAATATGCTGTCATGGGACTTGACCTGAAACCCGGTAACGGTATAGGACTTCTGGTCGTGTGCAGCGAGTTGGACAAGGGAAGTGATTATGGTACATTCTATTACGTGATGTTTGATCAAAAGGATATGTCCATTCTCGACTCCTGGGCATCGAAGGGAAAATCAGGAGGCATCGGGCTCCGCAACTATTGGGCGAGATCATTCTACAGGACTATCGCCGAGATCAATCCATCCAGATTCTATCAGGCCAAGAAAAAGGTGAAGGATGGACTGAACAAGGGAGTGGAAGCCGTGAAGAGCGGATTTGAAAAAAAGGATAAGGAGTAGTAAAACGGACAGATAGATGAACGAACTTGACAACAAACTGACAAAAGGCCTTTATTCACCCGAAAATGAACACGATGCCTGCGGCGTCGGACTGGTGGTCAACATTAACGGAAGCAAGTACCACGATGTAGTGGAGAAGGGTCTCACCGTTCTTGAGAACATGGCTCACAGGGGAGCTGAGGGCGGTGATCTGAAGACGGGCGACGGAGCGGGAATCCTGCTTCAGATACCCCACGAATTCATTCTCCTTAACGGAATTCCGGTGCCGGAGAAGGGACGCTACGGTGTGGGAATGGTTTTCCTCCCGAAGAATCAGAAGGACAATGCCAGGTTTACAGAGATTATCACTGAGTCCGTGGAAGCGCACGGACTCAGCGTAATGCACTCCAGGCAGGTGCCTGTCAATTCTTCCATTCTGGGACAGGATGCCATTGAGTCGGAGCCTGAAATCAGGCAGATTTTCATTGTGGGCTGCGATGACAGGAAGACATTGGAGGACAAGCTCTACCTTATCAGGAAAGCCATTGAACGCAAGGTCCTGGATTCCTCCATCTCGGACAAGGGAGGCTGCTATGTAGCAAGCCTTTCCACGAGGACAGTCGTATATAAGGGAATGCTCTCGACAATGCAGCTCAGGGATTATTTCCCGGACCTGACCAACCAGTATTTCACCAGTGCCATTGCCCTGGTTCATTCCAGATTCTCCACCAATACCTTCCCGACCTGGTCCCTGGCCCAGCCTTTCAGGATGATAGGTCACAACGGAGAGATCAATACCATCAGGGGCAACCGCCTCTGGATCAAGGCCAGGGAGTCAGTCCTAAAGGCCGACAACCTGGGCAGCATCAATGAGAACGTAAGCCCCGTGATCCAGCCGGGCATGAGCGACAGCGCATCCTTCGACAATGTGCTGGAGTTCTTCCTCCGTACCGGAATGGAGCTTCCTCACGCATTGGCGATGCTGATTCCGGAAAGCTACAGGGAGGGCAATCCTCTCGGCCAGGACCTCAAGAGTTTCTACGAATATCACTCCATCTTCATGGAGCCTTGGGACGGTCCGGCTACCATATTGTTCTCGGACGGAAGATATGCCGGAGGAATGCTTGACAGGAACGGACTCCGTCCATGCCGTTATTTCATCACCAAGAGCGGGCTTCTCGTAATGGCTTCAGAGACAGGAGTTCTCGACATTCCAGCTTCTGAAATTGCCTGCAAGGGCAGACTTTGCCCGGGCAAGATAATGATGGTAGATACCAAGCAGGGCAAGATTCTGGACAATGACACCATCAAGGCCGCCCTCGCCGCGGAGCATCCTTATACCGACTGGCTCAACAGGGGCAGGATCATTCTCAACAATATCAAGAGCGGAAGGAAGGTCGAGCATTCCGTGGAAGATTATGACAAGAAACTTCAGATCTTCGGATACGGCAGGGAGGACATTACCAGAATCCTCGTTCCAATGTCCAGGGACAGCATGGAGCCTCTTTATGCAATGGGCGACGATACTCCTCTGGCAGTCCTGTCAGAGAAGCCGCAGCGTTTCTTCAATTATTTCAAACAGAAATTCGCCCAGGTAACCAATCCTCCCATCGATCCTATCAGGGAATCGACAGTGATGTCCCTCTCCAGCTACATCGGAGCAGTCAAGGGCAATATTCTCAAGCCGTCTCCGGAACTCTGCAAGGTGGTGAAACTCAGTTCTCCGATTCTGACCAATACGGAAATGGAGACGCTCAGAAATCTGCGCTACAAGGGTTTCAAGACCATCACTCTTCCGATGCTTTTCGAAGTGTCCGGAGGCAGGCAGGCGATGGAGTCTGCCATCGCAAGCCTTTGCAGGGACGCTGCGAGAGCTGTGGATGCTGGATATAACTATCTGATTATCAGTGATAAGTCAGTAGATAAGGACCATGCTCCGATTCCTTCTCTCCTGGCATTGTCGGCTGTCCATCACCATCTCATCCATAGCAGGAAGAGGTCTCAGACGGCCATCATCGTCGAGTCCGGAGAGGTGTGCGAGGTGATGCACGTGGCCCTGCTCGTGGGTTACGGAGCCAGCGGAGTCAACCCTTACATGTCTTTCGCAATCCTTGACAAGCTCGTGAAAGACAAGGAGTTGCAGCTCGACTATCCGGCTGCGGAAGACCATTATATCACGGCCATCAACAAGGGAATGCTGAAGATTCTCTCCAAGATGGGTATATCCACCATCAGGAGTTACAGAGGAGCGGCATTGTTCGAGTCATTGGGCATAAGTTCCTCATTGCTTGACAAATACATGGGCGGCGGCATATCCCAGATAGAAGGTATTTCCGTCGGCGACGTGGCGTCGGACGTGATTGCCGCACATTCTGCCGCTTATTCGGAACATGCGGAGAAAGAGGCGGAGTCCGCTGCGCTTGAGGATTACGGAGTATATTCCTGGAAGAAGGGCGGAGAGCGCCATTTCTGGAATCCGGAGAGGGTCCGCCTCCTTCAGAATGCCGTCAGAAACAAGGACTACGATGCTTTCACGAAATTCTGCGATGTGGCCGAGAACCGCACCAGACCGATGAATATCAGGGACTTGATGGAAATCGAGAGTGACCGCAAGCCTATTCCGGTAGAGGAGGTTGAGCCCGAGGAGGAGATTATGAAACGCTTCGTTGCTGAGGCCATTTCATTCGGAGCCATAAGCAAGGAGGCGCACGAGACCATTGCCATAGCGATGAACAGTTTCGGCGGACGGAGCAATACCGGCGAGGGCGGAGAGGATCCGGACAGGAATCATCCGCTTCCTGACGGGAGCAATGCCAGGAGTGCCGTAAAGCAGGTGGCATCGGGACGTTTCGGCGTCGATACCGACTACCTGGTAAATGCGGACGAGATTCAGATCAAGGTGGCGCAGGGAGCGAAGCCGGGCGAAGGCGGACAGCTTCCTGGATTCAAGGTGGATGAACTTATCGCGAAGACGAGGCATTCAGTTCCGGGTATTACCCTGATTTCTCCTCCGCCTCACCATGATATATATTCCATCGAGGACCTGGCACAGCTTATCTTCGACCTCAAGAATGTGAACACGACAGCCCGAATCAGTGTAAAACTGGTATCAGAGGCAGGTGTGGGTACGATTGCGGCCGGTGTGGCAAAGGCCAAGGCGGATGTCATCCTCATAAGCGGAGGTGACGGAGGCACAGGAGCGAGCCCTGCAGGAAGCGTCAAGCATGCGGGCGGACCTGCGGAGACCGGTCTTGCAGAGATTCAGCAGACATTGGTTATGAACAATCTCCGCGGAAAGGTCAGGCTTCAGGTGGACGGCGGTCTGAAATGCACCAGGGATGTGATTTTCATGGCACTTCTCGGCGCCGAGGAATATGGTTTCGGTACGGCCGTGATGATTGCGGAGGGCTGCGTCATGTGCAGGAACTGCAATAAGAATATCTGTCCTACCGGCATTGCAACCCAGAATCCTGAGTTGAGAAAGAGGTTCAAGGGCAAGCCTGAGGATATCGTGACATATTTCCGTTTCCTCGCCACTTCTGTCAGGCATCTCCTAGCCGATATGGGTTACAGATCGATGCAGGAAATCATAGGACGGGCCGACCTTCTCAAGAAGCGCTCCTATCCGGAGGGGGCCAAGGCAGACAAATTGTCCCTCGACCGCGTTCTTTACATTCCTGACCACTGCAGGGACAATACCAGATGTTTCGACACGCCTCAGGAGCACAGGATCGGGGATGTGAAGGATGTGGAGCTGATGTCCGTGCTCAAGTCCGCCATTGAATCCGGACATAAGATAAGCATCGGGGTTCCGATCCGCAATATTGACAGGAGCGTGGGCGCGATGCTCAGCGGAGAGATTACCAGAAAATGGGGAATCAGCGGTCTTCCTGACGATACCATTACGGTGGACTTTACCGGCTCAGCAGGCCAGAGTTTCGGCTCTTTCCTTTGCAAGGGCTTGACATTCAAGCTTTCAGGAGATGCCAACGACTATCTCGGAAAGGGACTTTCGGGCGGACGTATCATTGTCACCCCGCCTGCTGAAGCTGAGTTCCGTCCGGAGGAGAATATCATTGCAGGCAATACTATCGGCTATGGCGCCACAGCCGGGGAGATGTTCATAAACGGTTCTGTGGGCGAGCGTTTCTGTGTGAGGAACAGCGGAATGACTGCCGTTGTGGAAGGCGTGGGAGACCATTGCTGCGAATATATGACCGGAGGCCGCGTGGTCGTGCTCGGAAAGACCGGCCGCAATTTCGCCGCCGGAATGAGCGGAGGCATTGCCTATGTCTGGGACCCGGACGGAAGTTTCGACTATTACTGCAATATGGATATGATCGAGCTTTCCCTGGTGGAGACTGCGGAGGACAGCGAGGAACTGAGGAATCTTGTGGAGAAGCACAGGAAATGTACCGGAAGTCCTGTCGCCTCCATGCTGCTGGAAGACTGGGATCTGCACAAGCGGCAGTTCCTGAAGGTGATGCCGGTGGAGTACAAGAAGATAATGGGATAATGAAAAAGGTCGGCTTTCGGGCCGACCTTTTCCAGTTATTCGTTTTTGCGTTCCTTATGTCTTGTCAACTTCTCCTTCATTGCGTCTGCGCAATCGTTGACTGCTTCTTCAAACGTCTTCGCATTCCTCTCGATAACCTGAGAGCCGCCCGGGATATGAACGATCAGCTTGACGTCCTTGTTGTCCGGCTTTTCCAGAAGGGAAAGAACCACCTCCACTCCAGTAATCTGGTCGTCGAACTTGCCGATCTTTGAGACCTTTTTTTCCACGAAATCCAGAAGCTTCTGGTCAGCGTCGAATTTGAGCGACTGAATTCTAATCTCCATTGTTACCTCCTCTTTTTGCCCTTGGGTGGGCGTTTGAATAAATATTCTTCAGCTGTTCAATGCTGGTGTGGGTATAGACCTGAGTCGCCGCCAGGGACGAGTGTCCGAGCATTTCCTTTATTGAATATATGTCGGCTCCGTCATCCATCAGCTCCGTGGCAATAGTATGCCTCAGAGCGTGCGGGGACTTTCTGCCTGTCATTCCTTCAATGCCGTCGAACTCCTTCTTCACTGTCCTGTCAACGAATACCGGATAGAGTCCATTTCCGCTGAAAGTGACGAGAAGCGGCTCCTCAAAACCTCTTTTCCGTCCCAACATTGTTTCAACTGCATTCAAATATAATGATATTTCTTCACATAAAGAAGAAGTCAGTGGAATTTTCCGCATTTTGTCGCCCTTTCCGGTCACCGTCAATGTGGAACGTTTCAAATCGGCAGATCCACATGTGAGGGAAATTAGCTCCGCCCTGCGGATTCCGGTCTGGAAGAGAATGCTGATTATCAGGCGGGAAAGCCTTTTTTCGTACAGTTCCTCAATCATCTTGCAGGCGCTCTCGCTACGGTCTCCGCTGTCAATCAGTTTCCGGAATTCCGTCAGCGATTCGGCTCCGGCGTTCCAGGCACTTCCCTCAAAGTACTTTTCGAGTGACTTCTGTCTGTAGAATACCGGGAGACTGTTCTTTTCCTCCGGCCTCCTGACCTTGGATGCAGGGTTGTCCTTTATGATGTCCCTGCCGAGAAGATAGCGGCAGAAACTGCTCAATGCGGAGATATGCTGGCATATCGTCCTCGGCGAAAGACCTTTGTCGTGAAGGGAGGTCATGTATCTGGATATCATGCCCGCGGTCAGCCCGGATATCAGAGTCCGGTCATCCGTCTGAAGTCCATCCCCGTTTCCGGACAGAAATTCCAAGAATGACTTCAGAATGTCACCATAAATGCTGCAGGTGCGTTCGGAATACCTTTTCACACCGCGGATATAGGATATGAAATCGTCAGTGTACATAGTGTCGCTATGCTTCCTTCAGGCCGATGACGGGGGCATACTCCCTCATCAGTCTGTCGGCCTCTTCGAAGTTGTTGCCTATGACTCCGTCCAGAATCGCATTCTTTACATATTCCTTCACGATTCCGATTTCCTTGCATGGAGGTATGCCGTAAACCTTCATCACATATTCACCTGTGATCGGATTCTTGAAGTTACGGATTTCGTCCTTGGCCTCCACCTCAATGAGCTTTTCCTTCACGAGGGCGAAATTCCGCCTGATTCTCTCGACCTTGACCGGGTTCTTGGATGTGATGTCGGCATTGCAGAGCAGCATAAGGTCTGAGATTTCGTTTCCGGCATCGAACAGAAGCCTGCGGACGGCGGAATCTGTCACGACATCGTCCACGAGGGCGACCGGCCTGTGGTGGAGAAGCACGAGTTTCTGGACATATTTCATCTTCTCGTTCAGAGGCATTTTCAGCTGCTGGAATATCTTCTGGACCATTCTGGAGCCGATTACCTCGTGCCCGTGGAAGGTCCAGCCTATGTTCTTGTCATAACGCTTGCTGGAAGGCTTGCCTATGTCGTGAAGCAATGCGGCCCACCTCAGCCAGAGGCATGGCTCTGTCCTGACTTTTTCCTCGAAGCCGTCTCCTCCCTCGATGGGTGAGTAGTCGTGCAGACGGCCTTCTGCAATGGCCTTCAGCTCGTCAGCGGCAACATTGTCCAGGACCTGGAGGGTGTGGGAGAAATTGTCCTTGTGGCCCTTTCCGTCCACGGTCTCGATGCCCTTGAGCTTGCAGAGCTGGGGGAGTACATATTCGAGCAGTCCCGTCCTGTCCATCAGTTCGAATGCCATCGAAGGCTTCCTGCACAGAAGCATCTTGTTCAGTTCCTCGGCTATTCTTTCCTGTGAGAGTATGCTCATCCTGTCCTTCATCTTCCGCATTGCCGCCAATGATTCGGGAACAATCTCGAATGTGGTTTCGGGAGTGCTGAGTTTGGCGGCGAATCTCACGGCGCGGAGCATCCTGAGCGGGTCGTCGCTGTATGTGGTTTCCGGATCGAGAGGCGTGCGGATAATGCCGGCAGCAAGGTCCCTGATACCTCCGAAAGGGTCCACCAGGGCTCCGTAGTCTTCTTTCTGAAGGCTGAATGCCATCGCATTGATCGTGAAGTCCCGGCGTTTCTGGTCGTCCTCCAGGCTGCCGTCCTCTACGATTGGCTTGCGGGAGTTGCGGTTGTAGGATTCCCTGCGTGCACCGACGAACTCCACTTCCTGGCCCCTGTAGCGCAGCATTGCCGTCCCAAAATTGCGGAAAACCGATACTCTGCAATTGCGGTTCTCCTTTCTTTTCACAAGGTCGGCCACTGCCTCAGCAAGGGCTATGCCGCTTCCCTCCACGACCACGTCAATGTCATCATTGGCCCTGCCGAGAAAGCAGTCCCTTACATAACCACCTATGACAAAGGCTCTTGTACCTGTTTCAGCCGCCGCTTCCGAGATGATGTGGAAGACAGGTGCGTCAATGAATCCTTCTGTGCGTGTCATCCTTCCGTTTCCTTCAGTCGCTTACCATTTCCTCATAGACCGGAATCGCCGTCTCCGGCCTGTAATGTCCGTCCTCCTGTCTGGAAAACAGATGGGAGCTATGTCCGTTGGTAATCGCTATATATTTGACATTCAATATCATATTGTATCTTAATGCCTGCTCCGCAACTGCATTGTCAATTTTTATGTCAGGCCTTTTGCATTCCACAACCATCAGCGGGGCGGAATCCCTTCCATAGGCTACGATGTCCGCCCTGAATTCTTTCCTGACAGGGCCGTCGCCGTATCTGAGGCTGACTTCGCTCATCATCTTGTACAGGGGAATATTCATCCTCGTGTTCATGAAGCTGATGAACCATTGCCTCACCTCCTCTTCAGGGGTGAGGGCGACTTCTTTCCTGCGGAGCGGATCCCAGATTTTACTTTTGCCGTTATCAGACATCATCGGATACATTCAAATCGCAAATATAGGCATTTTTTCAGGCTTTTTATTCACTTTGCAAAGCTTGCTGTCCATTGCGTATCCGGAGTGATGAACAAGGTCAATTGACTCTGATTGCATATATAATGAAAATGGAGAGCAAGTCTGCTCTCCAAGATTAAGTACAGTCCTTTCCGCAATGACCATGTGTGGACTTGCTGTCTGGCTGTAAAGTGATTAATCCATTGCATTGAAGATGGCTTCGCGCACTTCTTCGATGGTACCGGTTCCGTCTATCTCGACGTATTTGCCGGCCTTCCTGTAGAAATCCACGAGAGGCTCGGTCTTGTCGTGATAAGTCCTGATTCTGTTGTTGACGGTCTCGTCGCTGGCATCGTCGGCGCGGCCCTCGATGGCTGCCCTGTGACGGATTCTCTCCTTGATCATCTCGTCCGGAATCATTATCGATATCACTGAAGTCACTTCTTCCCCTGAAGCGGCGAGCATCTTGTCCAATGCCTCCGCCTGGGCGATTGTCCTCGGAAATCCGTCCAGAAGGAATCCTGCGACACCCTCTGTTGTCTTGAACGCATTGTCAATCATACCTTCAACGACCTCGTCAGGAACGAGGGCGCCTGCGTCGATCAGGGATTTTGCCTTGAGGCCGAGTTCTGTGCCCTCAGCGATTTCCTTGCGGAGGAGTTCACCTGTAGAGAGATGCCTGAGATTGTATCTCTCCACCATTGCGCTGGCCTGTGTGCCTTTTCCGGCACCCGGAGGCCCGAATAGAATGTAGTATTTCATAATGTAATGTATAATTTCCGAAGGAGCTGCAACCTACTCGTCAAGTATATAGATATCCTTGTAGTTGCGACCCAGTTCGTTGTAATCAAGTCCGAATCCTACGATGAATTTGTTCGGAATCTCCATTGCCACGTAGTCGAGGACCACATCTTTCTTGTAAACCTCAGGCTTGAGAAGCATCGTGCAGACTCTGCAGTCCTTCGCGCCTTTCTCTCTTACAATCTCCTTCAGGTCGACAATGGTGTTTCCGGTGTCCACGATGTCCTCTACGATGATGACGGTCTTTCCTGAGATGTCTCCTGTCAGGCCCATGACCTGGCGGACCTTGCCGGTTGACCGGGTTCCGCTGTAGGAGGAGAGTTTCATCGATACCAGTTCGCAGTCGAAATCGAGCCTTTTCAGAAGTTCGGCCGTGAACATGATTGCACCGTTCAAAGTGCATAGGATGACAGGGATTTCTCCTCTGTCCCTGAAATCAGCATTCAGCCTCTCGGCAACTTTGTCAATGGCTGACTCGATTTCAGAATTCGGGATGAAGGTCCTGAATCTTTTGTCGTAGAGTGTAATTTTCGTGTCCATATAAGATAATTTCGTCACAAATTTAGTCAATTCATTTAAAATTCGTACAAATATGAGGTGGCAAAAACCACCTTTCCTTAATTTCTTGTTTATTTCTCATTACTTTTGGCTGTGCAAAATGGTTTGTGATGAGAGGAAAAGTTATAATCTGCGCGGCTCTGGCTCTGGTCATTATCTGGACTTGCCGGGCTGAAGGAAAGGAAGATGTGCGGTTCAATGAGGCAGTGCTTGTACTGACCGGAGCAGGTGAGATTGAGGAACTGGATGAATATGAGATTGACAGATATCTCAGGCTGTCATCAAACCCGCTGCGGCTGAATTCTTCGGGTAGACCTGCTCTGTTGTCCTCGGGGCTTATGACTCTTTACCAGATCGTGTCATTCCTGGACTACAGGACATTGAGCGGTCCTGTCATGTCTTTCTCTGAACTTGCATCCATTGACGGATTCAATGAGAGAGTAGCTCAGGCCTTGTCCCTCTTTGTAATTCTGGACAACCCGGATGCCCCCGCCCGGAGGAAAATAGGGGGAGAGGCAATGGCCAATGTTTCAATGAAGAAGCTGCCAGTGTCTGGAGGACAAAACCTTACTTCTTGTAAATCAAGGCTTTACTTCGGCAGTGAAGGCCGATTTGAAGCAGGTCTTGCAGCCGGGAAAGACTATGACGCTCCTTTCGGGAGACCATCCTCCTATTCCGGATATGTCAATGTTGCCAGGAGGGGATGGAAGCTGACAGCCGGAGATTTCGCCCTGCGTTTCGGCCAGGGCCTGGCTCTATGGTCAGGCTTCTCAATGTCGGGTTTCTCGGGGGAGAGGTCATTCTGGAAAAGGGCGACGGGAATAACACCATCCTGGTCATTGTCGTCGGCTTCCTCTCACAGGGGCCTGGCGGCGGAAGTCCAGGCGGGAAAGCTTGGAATAACTGTATTCACCTCATCCCCGGGGCTGCGGAAGTGGTGCGAGTCCGGGGGGAAGCCTTCGCTGTCCCTGATGCCCGGGGCCAATGTCTCTCTCTATCTGAAGAACGGGATTATATCTGCTACTTCGTATATGCTGTGGGATTCCAGCCCGCCAGATGCCACAAATGTCGGTAAGATGCAATTCGGGGGCGGAAAGGTATCAGCTGATGCCAGAATCTGCATCAGGGGCATTGTGCTGGCCGGGGAAGTCGCCTGGGACATTATTTCAGACAGGATTGCGGCCTGTTTTTCCACTGATATCCCGGTCAGAGGGAAATGGAGGACGGCATTGACTGTCAGGCATATACCTGAAGGTTACGGACTTTCATACTCCTCTCCGGTCCGTACATTCACCGGGAAATATGGTGAGTCAGGTTTTTCCGCAGGCCTGTTCTTCAGGCAGTCGCTCCTTACCGCTGACTACTCGCTGAAGTCGTCAGATCCTGGCATGCGTCAGCTTAAATTGCTGCTCACCAGCCCTTTACGGATTAATGATGCATTCAGCTTGAATTTCCGGCTCACTTCCAGGCTGAGGTCATACGAGAAAGGCTTGAGGACAGGACTGCGGACAGATCTGAAATATGTATGTGGGGACTGGAACACCGTTGCAAGATATGAGATGCTGAGATTCAGGGGCTTGTCTCATCTGACTTATCTTGAGGAGGGTTATGTTCACGGGAATGGAGCGGTGTATATGCGTGGAACCTTGTTTTTCATTGACAACTGGGATGACAGGATTTATGCGTACGAGAGGGATGCTCCGGGGTCTTTCAATGTGCCGGCATACTATGGACGTGGATATTCTCTTTCCGTGGTCGCAAGAAAAAAATTCCTGTTCCGGAATATGTCAATGAGATTATATTGGAGGACAGGGTTTTATGCACCGGTATGGGGCACTGCAAGGCGGGACTGCAAGCTTGAGAACAGGTTCCAGCTTTCATTGGATTTTTAGTTTTCTTGCGAATTCTTTGTAAATTAGCAGGACTGTTTTCACCGGTGCGAAACGGTCTGGAATATTTGAATGGACGGTAATCTCAAATACCTGAAGGTAATACTCCCTCTCAAGCTTGACTGGGAGCCGTGCTACAGTGTCCTGCCCGGAACAGAGGGGGGAGTGCCTTCTGTCGGGACAAGGGTCAGTGTGCGGTTTGCCGGAAGGAAATATGTGGGGGTTGTGTCGGAATCAGATGTGACACCCGATATAGAACTGACTAAAATTCAGAGGATTATAAGGGTGGAGGATGGCATTTCCCCGGTGACGGAGGTCGAGATGAGGCTTTGGCGTTTTGTCTCGGACTATTATTTATGTCCTGTCGGAGAAGTGTACAAGGCTGCCTATCCATCCCTGAAGAATGATGGGGAAATGATCAGAAGCCGTGAAAGGCTGAGGGCTGAGGAGCGTCTCAGGAGAATGAATGCAGCTCTTGCCGCGAAGCGTGAGAGACTGGAGGCGGCGGTGGAGAGAAGACGTGCAATGTATGAGAAGGCCGTGCGCCCGGAGACCAGGGAAAAATATCTTGAGGCGTTGACAAAGGCGGAGAATGAGCTGAATGCCTTACCGCTTGAGATTGCCGCTCAAGATGACTCCCGTTCTTATACGCGCCTCCCGCTTCCCTCGCTCAGCCTGGCCCAGCAGACCTGCCTTGAGCAAATACGCGGATTCTTCTCTAAAAAGTCTCCGGTGCTCCTCGACGGGGTTACTGGAAGTGGCAAGACAGAGGTATATATTTCATTGGCTGCCAATGTGTTGGATTCAGGTGGGAGCGTACTTTACATGATTCCGGAGATTGCCGTCAGCAAACAGCTCGGGAACAGGTTGAAAGAGGTGTTCGGCAATCAGCTGGCATTATTCCATTCAGGAATGTCTGCCTCGGCAAGGTCACTGGCTGTGGAAAAGGTCAGGATGGGTAATTGCATTGTACTCGGTACAAGATCCTCGGTTTTCCTGCCTTTCATGGATTTGGGACTGGTGATTGTGGACGAGGAACACGACAATTCATACAAGCAGGAGACCCCTGCCCCAAGGTACAGCGGAAGGGATACGGCAATGATGCTGGCCAGATTTCACGGAGCTGATCTTCTCCTTGGCACTGCCACACCGTCATTGGAGTCATTGTATAACTGCCGCACAGGCCGTCTGGCGAAGGTGATGCTTCGTGAACGCTATTTCGGGGATGACAGGACCGTGGTGGAGATTGTCAATACGGCGGAGGAACGCAGGAAGAGGGGAATGAAGGGGAGTTTCTCTTACAAACTGATTGACAGGATGAAAGAGGCCCTGAAGGGTGGCGGGCAGATTCTTCTGCTCAGGTCGCGCAAATCTTATTCGCCTGCTGTTCAATGCTCCAGATGCGGAAAGATTCCACGTTGTCCGCACTGTGACGTGTCATTGAGCTGGCATCGGGACGAGGGAAGGCTGAAATGTCATTATTGCGGCTGGAATCAGCCTTTCAATGCCGTCTGTCCTGATTGCGGAGGGCATCTTGAGCCGCTCGGAGCGGGTACCCAGCGGGTTGTGGAGGAGGTTTCAATGCTATTCCCGGATGCAAGGGTGGCCCGCATTGACGGGGACATGATCTCGGGCTCCACCGGGGAGGAGGCCGTAATCAGGGATTTCTCGCAGGGCCTGATCGACATTCTCGTGGGAACGCAGATTGTGACCAAGGGCTTCGACTTTGCAAGGCTTTCATTGGTAGCAGTCCTGCAGGCGGACTCGCTTCTCGGATTTCAGGACTTCCGGGCTGATGAGAAGGCCTTGCAGATTCTTGAACAATTCCGGGGAAGGGTCGGAAGACGTGGGCAGAGGGGCCTATTCCTTATTCAGACTGCGACTCCGGAACATCCTGTGTATAAATATGTTGCATCCGAGCAGCGCAGCGATGACCTGGCAGAGACCATTCTTGCTGAGAGGTTTGCTTTCGGCTATCCTCCATTCTCCCGGATAATACAGATAACATTGAGAGACAGTGATGAAGGCTCCGCTACATCTCTTGCCGCCGCTCTTGCAAAGGCAATCAGATCCGAGTTCGGGATTTCTGGACTTGTCAGGAACCAGGCTGACCAGGTATCGGTTCTCGGACCGTACGCTCCTGCTGTCGATAAGGTTTCCAACCTCTATATCAGGCTGATACGTGTGTCAATGATGAAGAATCAGACCTTGATGGACAACAAGAGAAGGCTGGCTTCGCTTGTCTCGGATTTCGGAAAGGAGAACAGATGCTCCGCTCAATTGTCCTTGGATGTGGATCCATTGTAATCTGATGCAGGCCGTTTTGTTGCCCCGATTTCCGTAATAACGAAAATTTTTATAAATTTGTAATTCTTACCAATACTGAATTAAGATGGGAAAAGTCATAGCCATTGCTAATCAGAAAGGCGGGGTGGGCAAAACCACCACGGCCATCAATCTGGCAGCTTCACTTGCGGCTCTTGAGAAGAAGGTGCTGATTATTGACGCCGATCCTCAGGCCAACACGACCTCGGGTCTGAATTTCTCGCCGGACAATGACGAGAAGAGGACGCTGTACGAGGTTATGATTGGTGAGCTTGATGTCCACAATGCCTTGATTCAGACCGAGATATCCAATCTTCACATGGTTCCTTCCCATATCAATCTGGTTGCGGTGGAGATTGAGATGCTTGATGCAGAGGACAGGGAGTCCATTCTCAAGAAAGCGATTGCCCCGATAAGGAACGAATATGACTATATAGTCATTGACTGTTCTCCGTCACTCGGCCTCATTACCGTCAATTCTCTTACAGCCGCGGATTCGGTAATGATACCCGTACAGCCTGAATTCTTTGCCCTTGAGGGACTTGGAAAGCTGCTGCAAACCATAAGACTTGTGCAGAACGGGGTCAATCCGGATCTCACAATCGAGGGCTTCGTGGTGACAATGTTTGACGGAAGGACGAAGGTGCATACACAGGTTCTCAACCAGCTGAGGGAGCATTTCAAGGATATGGTTTTCAATACCATTATACAGAGGAACATCAGGCTCAGCGAGGCTCCGTCCCACGGTAAGCCTATCATTCTTTATGATGTGATGAGCAACGGTACTTCAAATTATCTCAATCTCGCGAGGGAAGTGCTTGAGAAGAACAAACAGTAGTCTAATTATCAGGATATTATGAGTAAACCGACAAGGGGATTAGGCAAGGGACTGGGCGCATTGCTCGGGGATACTGCCGGGCTTGAGCAGCTTCGCAGGCCGGTGGGTTATGTGCATAAGGAAGTCGTGGGGACCACGGATCCCCAGGATACTGCGGACGTGTTGAGGATTCCGGTGGATATGATTGAGCCGAATCCTTACCAGCCGAGATTGTCATTCGACCAGGAGGCATTGCAGGAACTGGCGGCCTCCATCAGGACATTGGGATTGATTCAGCCGATAACTGTCAGGAAGAAATCCGCTGACAGATACCAGATTATAAGTGGCGAGAGGCGTTTCCGCGCCTGCCGTCTCGCCGGTATGGACATGATTCCGGCATATATAAGGGATGCCAGCGATCAGGGAATGCTCGAGATGGCCATTGTGGAGAATATCCAGAGGGAGAATCTGGACCCTATCGAGGTGGCTCTCAGCTATCAGAGACTTATTGAGGAGTGCAATCTCACCCAGGAGCAGATGGCCGACAGGGTGGGAAAGAAGCGTGCTTCCGTCACCAATTATCTCCGTCTTCTCAAGCTTCCTGCAAAGGTTCAGCACGATTTGAAGGTCGGCCTCCTGAGTGTTGGCCACGCCAAGGTCCTTCTTGGAGTGGATGATGCTTCGGCCCAGGAGAAGCTCTGTGATATTGTTGTCAAGAACGGCCTGTCGGTGCGTCAGCTTGAGGCCAAGGTCAAGGAACTTCTCTCCTCGGGACAGAAGGAACCTTCTCCTGCCGCACCTCTTCCGGACGAATATGGCAAGGTCCTTGAGCGAATTGGAAAATTCTTTGACAAGGAAATCAGCCTCAAGCGTACGAGCTCAGGCAAGGGCACGATGACAATACGCTTCGATTCCGATGAAGAGATGAAGCGTTTCCTCAAGGCTTTGGAGGATTCAAATATCTGAAATTGATGCGGGGACGTAGTCTATATATCGCTGTGGCCGTCTTGTTTGCGGTTTTGCTATTCCCGGACCGGGCATCTGCCCAGTTCAGGGAGGAGGCGTTCCAGCAGAATTACAATGAGCCTGGTGATACGACTGGAAGGGATTCGACGGACACTGCATTTTCCTTCAAGGAATATTTCGGAGGCCTTTCCCACAAGAGGGAGGCGAGACAGGGAGTATTGTTCGCAGGTTCCACTGTATTTATCGGAGGCCAGCAGATATATAACAAGCAGTATTGGAAACTTCCGATAATATACGGAGGGATGGCGGGCACTGCCGGACTTGGCATTTACTACAGACACAAGTTCAATGTTGAAGGCGACAAGAAGTTCCGTACCGCAAGCAACCTGTGTTTCATTGGCACCGGTCTCATCTATTGGGGGTCTCTGTTGGATGGTGTGGCCAATTACAATCGTGGCGTGTATCCTCAGCCAGGCAAGGCTACATTGTACTCAGCCCTCCTGCCGGGTCTCGGACAGGCCTACAACAAGGAATATTGGAAGATTCCGATTTACTATACCGCTCTTGCCGGTTCTGCCCATTTCCTTATCACGAATAATACGAACTATAAGAGATACAAGAAAATCCATAATGAGGCAACTGCGGAAAACTCCACTTATGACGGACCTGTTACCGCGTCCAGCGCAAAGTATTACAGGGACGTTTTCAGGAGATACAGGGATTACTCTGTCGTGGCTCTGGTAGGATTCTATGTGCTTCAGATTATTGATGCCAATGTGTTCGCGTTTATGCACAATTTCGAGTTGTCGGATGACCTCTCGGTTTCCGTTGCCCCTGCCGTAATCGCTCCGGATAATTATTATGCGACTTCTGCAGGAAGCCCGCGGACGAGTTTCGGTTCCGGTAATGAGGCCATTGGCGTAAGCCTCGGACTAAAGTTCTGAATTTATTGATTATGAGACACTTCATCAAATATACTGTTGCGGCTCTGGCCGCATTTTCCATGATAGTCAGCCCGTTACCATCCCCGGCCTCAGGACGTGAGAAACCCAAATCAAAAAAGGAACTGGCAAGGGAGAATGCCAGGATGAGGGAAGTGATGGATTCTCTTCTTTCGGTAATCGAGAATTCAAGGAGCCGGGTCAGGTATCAGGTTTTTGAACAGGAAAACGATGGGGAGCCGGCTTCCAGGGAACTCTCTCCGGAGGAATATACGATTGACATTACTGATAGTCTTCTGGGTATCTGGTATATGCATGGTAAGATACAGGACGTTGATCCCCCTTGCCATAATCTGGATTCGGTGATCTTTCATTCCAATGTCAGCGACAAGGAGTATCTGCGAAGGCTGGCGGACATGAACTCGTACATTACCCTTCCTTTCAATGAGACCGTGAGGAACTATATCATCCTCTATTCCGAAAAGATGCCGACCAAGATGGCTTCAATGCTTTCATTGTCGCAGTATTACTTCCCGATTTTCGAGGAGATTCTTGACAGGTACGGCCTGCCGAAGGAACTCAAATATATGGCGGTCATTGAGTCGGCATTCAATCCGGTCGCTGTTTCAAGAGCGGGAGCCAAGGGAATGTGGCAGTTCATGTACAATACTGCCAGGATGTACGGCTTGACTATCAATTCCTTTGTGGATGAAAGACTTGATCCTGTAAAGTCGGCTGATGCTGCAGCCAGATACATGAGGGATGCATATAGGATTTTCGGGGACTGGAATCTTGCAATTTCGTCCTACAACTGTGGCTCCGGCAATGTAAGCAAGGCTATGAGGCGCTCCGGCTCAAGGGAGTTCTGGCCTGTTTATGATTATCTCCCTCGTGAGACAAGGGGATATGTACCGGCATTTGTAGGGGCAATGTATGCATTTACATATTACAAGGAGCACGGGCTTAAGCCTGACAGTCTGTCAATGCCTGTCCAGGTGGATACATTCCATATTCGCAGGATGCTTCATTTCAATCAGGTCAGTGCTCTTACCGGCGTGCCTGTCGAGATGCTGAAGAATCTCAATCCTCAATATGTTCACGACATCATTCCGGGAACATCCAAGGAGGAGTATGTATTGAGGCTGCCTTACCAGTATACGGCAAAGTTCATTGAGAATGAGGATTCGGTGTATGCATACAATGCAAAGGAGTATTTCAGCCCCGCCACCCTCCAGAACATAGCGGTTTCAGGCAGCGCATCTTCCCAGAGGATAGCCTACAAGGTCAAGAGCGGGGATTATCTCGGCAAGATTGCATCCAGGCACCACGTGACGGTCAAGCAGCTGATGGAGTGGAATCATCTGCGCAATTCTAATCTGCGGGTAGGTCAGGTACTTTACATTTACGGAAAGTTCAATGGCCCTGTGGCATCGTCGAAATCGTCTTCAGGCTCAGCCTCGTCTGCATCTTCGCCTTCTTCAAAAGGCTCGGCATCATCCGCCGGCACAGCTTCCTCGAACGGGACTTCGTCAGATTCTCCAAAGGAGAATGACAAGTCAGGCAATACAACGCCACCTCCTGCAGATACTGCGGCGGAGGGTTCATATACAGTGTATGTTGTGAAGTCAGGTGACTCGCTCTACAAGATTTCGCAGGCATATCCGGGCATCAGCGCGGAGGACATTATGAAGTTCAATGGAATCGGGACTGATATCCGACCGGGAATGAAGCTGAAAATCCCTAAGAAATAAAGTTTTTTTGAAAATTATTGCGAAAAAGTTTGCATTGTAAAAAATATTGTCTATCTTTGTAATCCCAAACGAAAGGAATGGTGCCATAGCTCAGTTGGTAGAGCAAAGGACTGAAAATCCTTGTGTCCCTAGTTCGATTCTCGGTGGCACCACTTTCAAGAAGCCGGCCTTATGGTCGGCTTCATTTATTTTCAAGCTATAGATATGATAGAAAAAGAAAGAGGCTGACCCAAAAGGTCAGCTTCTGTTTTTTGGGGAGGGTAAAGTTCCGTAAGGTGATGTTGGAAAAACTAAATCCCTCCCACTCCTGCGGAGCGGGTCCCTCTTCACAAGGCCACGGGCGGCCATGGTTTTCCTTA
>JALFFZ010000144.1 GCA_022777585.1 Bacteroidales bacterium
GCAATCTCGTCGCAGTCGTCCACATTGCACTTTACGACTTCAGCCTTGCCCTCATACTCGGAAGCAATCTCCTCCACAATCGGAGAAATAGCGCGGCAAGGTCCACACCATGTTGCCCAGAAATCCACTACCACCGGAATCGGACCGGCGATGATATCTGCGAAGTTCGCAGTTGTAACTACTTTTGCCATAACAATCACTTTTTTAATCAATTTTACAAATATAAACAATTGGTGCGTCTTTCCAAAAAACGCACCAATCATTATTGAATCAAAGTCCCTTCCAAGGGGCCTGATGCTGGTCATCCATTTCAGAATGCCTGTACGGCATCCCAGTAATAAGCCTTGAGACCGAGCTTCGGAGTCGCCTCGTCCTTGGCCTTGAGGTCTGCCACTATCCCTGCCACCTTGTCATCATCGATGAAGGCCAGCAGACCGTGGTTCTGCTCCGGCCAGGCGTGGTTTCCGTATCTCGGGATACCGTCAACGGAACCCCTTCCGTCAATGTTCTGCCAGCGGGTGAACCCCCTCTGCCCGTGGGCCTCGAGGACTTGTACAATCTCCTCGTTGTAGGCCTGGTTGTATGATATAAACAATGCTTTCATAACTGATTCATAATTATTTGGCTGCAGCAAGCCTGGCTGCTTTCTTCATTTTGCGTTTCTCCTGCCTTGTCGCGAATACGCAGTATACGGTAGGAATGAGGACGAGGGTAACGATGGTTGAGATTGAAAGACCCCAAGCCACTGTCACACCGAGTGACACCCACATCTCGGAGCCTTCACCTGTACCAAGTGCCATAGGCAGCATACCGAGGACAGTGGTGAGGGTGGTCATAAGGATAGGACGCAGACGGCTTCTGGCAGCCTCCACAGAGGCATCGAGAATACCCATTCCCCTCTCGCGGAGAAGTATGGTGTAGTCAATGAGTACAATACCGTTCTTCACCACGATACCGATAAGAATCAGGATACCGATGAGGGCGATGACGCTGAGAGCAGTGTCGGTAATCCAAAGGCCGAGAATCACTCCAACGAAGGCGAACGGAACTGAGAACATAATCACGAACGGACTCATGAATGACTCGAACTGGGATGCCATCACCATATACACCATGATGATAATCAGCAACATAAGTATTCCAAGGCTGGTGAACATCTCCTTCTGGTCCTCGAAGTCTCCGGCAATGTTGGCTGATATCTCGGAAGGAATATCCATATTGCCAAGGATTTCGTTCGCAGCGGCCACACCGTCACTCATCGCATAACCGTCAGCGATTACACCCTTCACGGTGATTACCCTCTGCCTGTTCTTGCGCTCAATGGTAGGAGGGACCTCCGTCTCAATGACATTCCCAAGGTCCTTGACCCTAATCGGGTTGCCGGTTCCGGAATAGATGATGATGTTCTCTATATCGGAGACGCTCATCCTGTAGTCCCGGGCATACCTTACCCTGATGTCGTACTCGTCACCGTCCTCACGATAGTAGGAGTTGACGGATCCGCTCATTGCGGCGCTTACGGCAGCAGCGGCAGTGGTGGAGTTCAATCCATTGGCGGCAAGCTTTGACCTGTCGAAATCCACCTGATACTCAGGAGTGTACTGGTCACGGCTGAGGGTCACCTCGGTGAATGCCGGACGGGCAAGCAACTGGTTCTGAATATCCCTTGCAATTCTGTCGGTGGTCGTGAAGTCATAGCCGTAAATCTCTACCTCGAGGGAAGCACCGCTACCTGCTCCTCCCATACCCTCTGAAACCGTAGCCTTGTGGATTTCAGGATACTTGCTGATATTCGCACGCACAATCTCGGCGATTTCACCGGTCGAACGCTCCCTGTCCTCCATACTTCCAAGGTTGACATACATCGAGATGATATTGGAACCGTTGGTACGCATACTTGCCATGGCATTGTCGGAGTCGGCCTGACCGAATGTGTAGGAGCACACTGTCATCTCTGGGATATCGCGCTTGAAATCCTCATAGAGGCTGGCTGCAAGAGCACCTGTAACCTCCTGCGCTGTACCGGCATTGAGTTCAAGTGACACAGACACAAGACCCTGGTCTGACTTAGGGAAGTACTCTGTCTTGAGCTTCGGTCCGAGAAGCACTACAAAGGCCACGAGGATACCGAAAGCGGAGAATATCACAGTCTTCCTGTGGCGCACGGCCCAGTTGATAACCTTGGCGTAGCCGTCTGAAATCGCATTGAGGCCCTTGTCAATAGGAGTAAAGAGAAGGGTGTGGAGCTTTCCGGTCTTTGGCTGGGCCTTGAGCATCCTTGAGCACATCATAGGCACAAGGGTAAGCGCAGCCGTAGTGGACACGATCATAATGAAGCTGACAATGAATCCGAGCTGGCGGAACATAATTCCGGCCATACCTGAAACGAGGGTCAAAGGCAGGAACACGCAGAGCATTGTCAATGTGGATGCGATGATGGAAATACCCACCTCGCTGGTTCCGTGCACGGCGGCCTCCTTCGGCTTCTCACCTCTCTCAATATGGGTCGTAATATTCTCAAGTGCCACAATCGCATC